>NZ_BADV01000045.1:0-51755 GCF_000238895.1 Pseudoalteromonas sp. BSi20429
ACGGTTAATCGCGCGCGTTTTTTTGTATCTAAAATTCAAAGCTTATCTTTGTAGCTCAGTTACGCTTGCATCAGCAAGTAAGTTTTCAAGCTCGTCCTGTAACTCAAATAATTCAGGTTCAATATTCTCTAACAAGCATTTATTTTTAAGTGATGTTTCAATTGTTTCTGCGAGTGATTTAAGTTTTGGTACACCAGTGTAACAACATGCGCCATGAAACTTGTGGACAATACTTAGGACTTGCTGACAATCATTACTCTCTATCGCTTTAGCAAGCAATGTAAGAGTTTCAGGGACGCTTAGAAGTAGCATATTAAGCATCTCTAGCGCTAACTCGCTCTTTCCTCCAGCACGCTGCAGGGCTTGTGCCCAATCAATTCGACTACTTTGAAATGGAGCCGGGCTTTGTGGTGTATCTGTTTTAGCTTTATCGCGATTAACCGGGGTCTGTGGACTATGATCGCTAATAATTTGTTTAAGCATATCTTCATCAATAGGCTTAGTTAAATAGCCTTTAAAGCCATCTTTTAGTAATTGCTCTTTTTCGCTTTGAAGGGCGTGTGCCGTTACAGCTATAATGGGTGTATCTTCATTAAGTGATGATTCTTGTATAAGCTTGCATGCGGTTATACCGTCCATAATTGGCATCTGAATATCCATAAAAATTATGTCGTATTTATGACTTTTACTTAAGCTGTATGCTTGTGAACCATTATGTGCCGTTTCTATTACTTCAATCTGTTCACTTAATAAAGTATGGAGAAGTTTTAAGTTGGCATCGTTATCATCAACAACTAATACTTTTAACGGCAGCAAAGCTTGATCGTTTTGTTCAATATTATGAGTAGGGTGGTCAAGCCTGTAAGGTGCAGCAAGTACTTCACATAACTTACGGTGATTAAGTGGTTTACTTAAACACGCATCAGCACCGCTGCCTATAAAGGCTTCTCGCATATTGTGCGATACAGTATTAAGCATTAAATATAAGTAATCAGTAGATTCACGCACGGCTTTTACATAGCTTTTTAGTTGCTGCATATCATCAACTGATGCCATATGGCCAATTAAGCAAACATCATATTTATGTTCAGTATTTTTTATAGCGTCTAAAAAGCTAGTCTCGTTAAAACATGCCGTTACGCTTGATTCCCATTGAGTCAATAACGAAAGTACAGCGTGATGTGTATGCTCGTGTGGCTCTAAATACAAAATACGTTTACCAATGAGCGATTTAGTCGGTAAGTCGTTAGTAAATACATGATTGGGCAAACTAAACACACTATTGAATGTAAAACAGGTACCGTTACCTGGTGCAGAGTTTAATGTTATGCGGCCATTCATCGCTTCAACAATATGCTTAGTAATAATGAGGCCAAGACCTGTACCACCAAACTTACGTGTAATGCTTGAGTCTGCTTGCCCAAATGGAGTAAATAAAGAGTCTTGCTTATCCATAGGTATACCCACGCCAGTATCTGTTACTGACACAAGTAAAGAGGTGCGTTCGTCGTCGAGTAACCGATGGCTTATGTCGACCTTAATGGAGCCTTTTTCAGTAAATTTAATCGCATTACTTAATAGGTTTATCAGCACTTGTTTAAAGCGAGTGGGATCGCCCGTTAAGTCATCTGGTACTTGTTGGTTAATGTAAATGGATAGCTCTAATTGCTTATCGTGTGCGCTAGGAGCGAGTAGCGTCATCACTTCATTTACAGCATCACGAAGTTGAAACTGAATCGACTCAAGTTCCATTGCACCCGCTTCTAGTTTGGAGAAATCTAGAATGTCGCTAATAATAGTCATTAAACTATTTGCTGATAGCATAATAGTGTCGAGATAATCTTTTTGATGCTTGTTTAGTGGTGTTTTATAAAGCTGGCGTGTAAATCCAATAACACCATTTAACGGAGTACGAAGTTCGTGACTCATTTTAGCTAAAAAGTCTGATTTTACGCGGTTAGCATCTTGAGCTTCTTTTTTTGCAAACGAGAGTTCTATATTTGAAGTTTCGTATTGCTCTAGTGTTTCACGGTAGTCGCTAGTTGCTTGATCAATATTTTTTTGCATTTCATCTTTTTGCATCACCATAGTGTGAGCAATGGTATTTAAGCCTTCTCGCAATAGCTCAAATTCACCTATCATGTTGTCGTTAAGGCCAGTACTTCTTTTACCTTCGACTAACTTGTCGGTTGCAAGTACTAACTTATTAAGCGGCGTCATAAACATGCGGCTTAACCTTAAAGCTAAAATTGCTGCAAACACCAATGATAAAATAATTACAATACCGCTAATTAATAAAGCACGTTGCTGCCCTATAACCGCTTGGTCTTTGTTTAGCTGTATAATAACGGTGCCCAAAGATGACTGAAAAGCAGATGGGTCCCATTTAGAGTCGTGACTTGTATGGTTAATAATGGGCGTGAAGAATGTAACAAGCTCATCTGACTTTTGCACGTGGGTCGTTTTTAAATTTATGAGCGTCTTTTGATTAATTAACTTTTCAAATGAGCGGTGATAATTACTCGTCATTAATAGCGCATTATTTTTATCAAAAATTGCAATCGACTTAATTGTAGGGGAGTGCTTGTTATGTGTGTAGCTTATAAGGCGATTCAATAGCTGTTTGTTTTTTTCGAGCATGGGTTGCTCAAGCGCAATAGCAAGGGGCTCAGAAATAGTAGTACCTTGCTGATATAAAATTTCATCAAGCTCAATGTAACGATTTATTGTAAAATAGCCACCAAGTAGTAATCCTATGATCACCGTTGGGATCAGGGTCAGTGTTAAAACAGAATCGCGTAAGCCTAATTTGGTCATAATGGGAGCGTTTTATCGTTATTAGTATGATTTGAGTATATACGGTTCAACACGCATTCTAAAGCATCTAAATATAGGTGCTTCATAAATAAACTGAAGGTAATGCCTAATGGCGCAAATTTTTAAAGCGAAAAAAAAACCGCTTAAGCAACAAACATTAGAATTAAATATAACGGGAATGGATCATCAAGGGCGTGGCATTGCTAAGCATAATAATAAAGTATGCTTTGTAAGCGGTGCATTACCAAATGAAACAGTTAAAGCAATGCTCGTCGAAGATAAAGCTAAATACAGCAGTGCAAAAGTAATTAAAGTTATTAAAGCGAGTGAATCAAGAGTAGACGCTTTTTGTGAGCACTATAATCAGTGTGGTGGCTGCCAATTACAGCATTTAGAAGTAAGCCAACAAGTTGTAGAAAAACAAACTGCAGTTACTCAGCTATTTAGTAAGTTTGCTAAATTAAACAGCTTAAACTGGCAAGCTCCATTATTAAGTAAGTCTGTGCATTACAGGCGCAGCGCTCGCATAGCCGTTATGTTTGATAAAGCAGCAAAAAAAATGCGTGTGGGTTACAGAGCCAGTGGTTCAAAAAATATTGTCAGTATTAATAAATGTGCAGTACTTGATGAAGCATTTGCAGATGTTTTTACACTTTTTGATGGTTTAATTAATCAACACAAAGCGCTGCACAGTATAAGCC
Organism: Pseudoalteromonas sp. BSi20429; assembly: GCF_000238895.1. Classification (NCBI taxonomy): domain Bacteria; kingdom Pseudomonadati; phylum Pseudomonadota; class Gammaproteobacteria; order Alteromonadales; family Pseudoalteromonadaceae; genus Pseudoalteromonas; species Pseudoalteromonas sp. BSi20429. The sequence goes on from NZ_BADV01000045.1 coordinate 3,519, forward strand.
ATTTACAGTTATGCCAAAGTGATGAGAAAAACTTTGTTGTTATTCGTCACACTAAAGCAATTAACGATGATACAAAGGCTTTGGTTGAGCACATAACAAAAAGCCAACAGTTTGAAGTTGTATGGCAAAGCGAGAGCGATGTAATTGAGCATTCACACTTAGCCATGCCGTTTTATTATCTTAAAGAGTTTGATCTAAAATTTGAATTTGGTTTAGGTAATTTTATTCAGGTAAATGCGCAAGTTAACGAAGCTATGTTAAAGCAAGCCGCAAATTGGCTTGATTTAAAAGGTGATGAAAATTTATTGGATTTATTTTGTGGCATTGGTAATTTCTCATTAGTGTTGGCAAAACAAGCAAAATCTGTAATTGGCGTAGAAGGTGTGACTTCAGCGGTTGCAATGGCTGCTCAAAATGCGCAAACTAACTCTATTACCAATGCGCAGTTTCATTGCTTTGATTTAACGCAAAGCATACAGAGCGCCCCATGGTTTAGTAAAAACTTAGATGTGCTTGTACTCGATCCATCTAGGACTGGTGCAATGGCTGTATTAGAGCAATTATCTTTAAAGCAGTTTAAAACTATTTTATATGTCTCTTGTGACCCTGTTACTTTAGCCCGTGACAGCGCAATTATTTCACAAGCTGGCTTTGATCTTAATAAAATTGGGCTAATGAATATGTTCCCTCATACAGGGCATATTGAAACTATGGCGTTATTTCAACGGAGGTAGAACGCATTATGGTAGCTACACGACAATCACATCAACAAGATGAGACAACAGATTTTAGCACTCGGCTTTCATTTCTTGCCTTGTCTGAAGAAAAAACAGAGCTACTTACTAAAGCGCAAGCGCTCTGCGTAAAATGTGATAATGAAAGCAGGCAAACTACTGCAATCGAAATGGTTGAAATTTTAGCTGAGCTAAATCTCGACCCCGAATCGTTAGCTACTGCGTATTTAACCCCGTATTTTTTAAACGATTTAATATCACTAGAAACCATAGAAGAGCAGCTTGGTAGTAATATAGCCATGCTGTTAACTGGGGTTGCACAAATGGCCACTATTAGTACTTTATCGCATCAAGGTAAAGGAACTATGCAAGTTGATAATATTCGAAAAATGTTATTAACCATGGTTGAAGATGTGCGCGCCGTGGTCATTAAGCTTGCCGAGCAGGTATGTCATTTACGTAATGTAAAAAATGCGGATGAAGAAGACCGCGTCATTGCCGCTAAAGAAACGGCTGATATTTTTGCACCATTGGCAAACAGATTAGGAATAGGGCAATTAAAGTGGGAACTGGAAGATTTATCGTTTAGATATTTGCACCCAGGCACCTATAAAAGCATAGCCAAACAACTTGACGACAAACGTCTTACGCGCGAAGCCTATATGGAAGATATGGTTGAGCAAGTAAAAAACCGTTTAAGTGAAGCGGGCATAGAGGCCCAAGTTTATGGCCGCCCCAAGCACATTTACAGCATTTATAAAAAAATGCAGCAAAAAAACTACGAGTTTGATCAGCTTTTTGATATTCGTGCAATGCGTATCGTTGTTGAACGCCTACAAGATTGTTATGGAGCGCTGGGTATTGTGCACACCAATTGGCGTCATCTTAATAAAGAGTTTGACGACTATGTAGCAACCCCAAAACAAAACGGCTATCAGTCAATCCATACCGTAGTATTTGGGCCTGAAGGTAAAACAGTAGAAATACAAATTCGTACCAGCGATATGCATCAAGATGCTGAGTTGGGTGTGGCTGCACACTGGATGTACAAAGAAGGTGCATTACCGGGACGCGGCTCGGGTTATGAGCAAAAAATTAGCTGGTTGCGTAAGTTACTTCAATGGCAAGAAGAAGTGGTTGATGGTGGCGATTTAGCAGAAGAGCTTAAAAACCAAGTAGTAGAAGACCGCGTATACATATTTACCCCAAGCGGCGATATTATCGATTTACCACTTGGCGCTACACCACTTGATTTTGCTTACTACATTCACTCAAATGTAGGGCATCGTTGTATTGGCGCAAAAATTTTCGGCAAAATAGTGCCGTTCACGCATCAACTTACAACTGGGGATCAGGTAGAAATACTGACCCAAAAACAACCAAATCCAAGTCGTGATTGGTTAAACCCGTCATTAGGATACATTAAGTCATCGCGCGCTAGAGCCAAAATTCATCACTGGTTTAAACAGCTCGACCGCGACAAAAACTTAAGTGCGGGGAAAGAAATTCTCGACAGTGAATTACAAAAGCTTAATTTAACATACAAAGATTTAGAGCCAGCCATCAAGCGTTTTAATTTTAAAGAACTTGATGACTTAATGGTTGCAATTGGTGCGGGCGATGTACGCCTCAATCAAATGCTTAACTTTGTAAGTGATCGGACAGAAGATGAACCGGTTATTCGTATTAAAGCGCCTAGCAAAGTAACCGGTGACAAAAACGGCATAGTGGTTGATGGCGTTGGTAGCTTAATGAGCCATGTAGCAAAATGCTGTCGTCCTGTCCCTGGCGATGAAATAATAGGTTATATAACGCAAGGTCGAGGGATAGGTGTTCATAAGGAAGACTGTGATTCGTTTAATAACTTAAAAAATCAGCATCCAGAGCGTGTTATTTCGGTAAGTTGGTCTGAAGATATCAACGGCTCGTACGCACTAAGTATTAAAATAGAAGCAACCGATCGTTCTGGGCTAATACGCGATATAAGCTCAGTACTTGCTAACGAAAAAGTAAATGTTTTAAATATGAACGTAAATACGGTTGAAGATAATCAGTTAGCTATATTTACGATGCAAATAGAAGTACATGACTTATCGGGTACTAACCGTGTTCTTTCTAAGTTACACCAAATTGAAGGTGTACACGATGCCAAGCGTGGTCATTAATCATGAATGATAATGCAGCGCTTACACAACTTCTTAGCATAATGAAAACACTGCGAGATCCCAAGGGCGGTTGCCCGTGGGATCTCAAACAAGATTTTAAATCTATTGTGCCGCATACGCTAGAAGAAGCGTACGAAGTTGCCGACTGTATTGAATCAGGCAACTTAGATGAGCTTAAAGGTGAATTGGGTGATTTGCTATTTCAAATAGTTTTTTATGCGCAACTTGCACAAGAGCAAAATCTATTTGATTTTAATGATCTAGTAGAGCAATTAAACGATAAGCTTACCCGTCGTCACCCGCATGTGTTTGGTGAAAAAAAAGAGCTAACAGACGCTCAATTATCGCAGCAGTGGCAAGCAATCAAAGCACAGGAGCGAAGTGCTAAAGCGCAAACCGAATCCCCTTCTTTTTGGCAAGATATCCCTGGCAATATGCCAAGCTTAAGTAAAGCCAAAAAAATTCAACAACGCGTGGCTTCCCTTGGCTTTGATTGGCCAACGTATCATGGTGCACTAGATAAAGTGAGTGAAGAAGTGCTAGAAGTAAAAGAAGCGATTGAGCAAGACCCGCTATCTGATCATACAGCGGAAGAGCTCGGCGACTTACTTTTTGCCACGGTTAATGTTGTACGTCATGTTAAACGAGATCCCGAACAACTGCTTCGTAGCGCTAATGATAAGTTTTCAGCGCGTTTTGAAAAGGTAAACGCCTATTTGCATGTGCAAGGTAAAAGCTTAGATACAGCAACCTTTGAAGAGATGGATAGTGCGTGGGATGCGATTAAAAAAGTAAAATAGGCTTAATGTTAAATAGTGCACATTTTTTGTGCGCGTATTAGCTAATTTTAGCTGGATTGATAAGCAGTGTTTTGGTACAATTTCGCCCCGTCTTGATGATATACCCTTAGGCTCTTCTTTGGGTGTTATATTCCTTTTAATTCCTGATATTCTAGGGTTCGCATGAGTACAAAATTTATCTTCGTTACTGGCGGAGTTGTTTCTTCGTTGGGTAAAGGTATTGCCGCAGCTTCACTGGCCGCTATTTTAGAAGCCCGTGGTTTAAATGTTACCATTTTAAAGCTGGATCCTTACATCAACGTTGACCCAGGCACAATGAGCCCAATTCAACACGGTGAAGTTTACGTTACAGAAGACGGCGCAGAAACTGACCTTGATTTAGGTCACTACGAGCGTTTTATCCGTACCAAAATGACTAGTCGTAATAACTTCACACAAGGCCGTGTATATGAAGACGTATTACGTCGTGAGCGCCGTGGTGAATACCTAGGTGCTACTATTCAGGTTATTCCACATATCACTAACGATATTAAGCAACGTGTATACGACGGTGCTGAAGGTTATGATATTGCTATTGTAGAAATTGGCGGCACTGTAGGTGATATTGAATCACAACCGTTTATTGAAGCAATTCGTCAGATGGGAACTGAAATTGGCCGCGAACGCGCGCTATTTATTCACTTAACGCTAGTGCCATTTTTAGGCCCTGCCGGTGAAGTTAAAACGAAACCAACTCAGCACTCTGTTAAAGAGTTACGCTCAGTAGGTATTCAACCAGATATTCTTATTTGTCGTTCAGACCGTAAACTACCTAATAATGAGCGTGCAAAAATCTCATTATTCACAAACGTAGAAGAAAAAGCGGTTATTTCACTACCAGATGTAGACAGCATTTATAAAATTCCTGCGTTATTAAAAACACAAGAATTAGATAACTTTGTATGTCGTCGTTTTCACTTAGATCCACCAGAAGCTGATTTAGCTGAGTGGGAACAAGTACTTTATCAAGAGTCTAACCCAACGGGTGAAGTGACCATTGGTATGGTTGGTAAATATATTGAATTACCAGATGCGTACAAATCGGTTAACGAAGCATTAAAGCATGCGGGTCTTAAAAACCGCCTAACAATCAACATTGAATACGTAGATTCACAAGACTTAGAAAGCAAAGGTGTTGAATTACTTTCACACTTAGATGCTATTTTAGTACCGGGTGGATTTGGCGGACGTGGTGTTGAAGGTAAAATTTTAGCAGCTAAATATGCACGTGAAAATAAAGTACCATACTTAGGTATTTGTTTAGGGATGCAAGTAGCATTAATTGAATATGCACGTAATGTTGCAGGTTTAACGGATGCAAACTCTACAGAATTTAATGCAAATTCAGAAGCACCGGTAGTTGGCTTAATTACTGAATGGCTAGATGCTGAAGGTAATGTTGAAACACGTAGCGAAAAATCTGATTTAGGTGGCACTATGCGTTTAGGCGCACAAAAATGTCATTTAACGCCTGGTTCTAAAGTACATGGAGTATATGGCAGCGACGAAATTGTTGAACGTCATCGTCATCGCTACGAAGTAAATAATAACTTCGTAGAAATACTTGAAAAAGCAGGCTTAAGCTTTACTGGTTTATCAGAAGATAAAAAACTGGTAGAAATTATCGAAAATAAAGATCACCCATGGTTTATTGCCGCGCAGTTCCACCCGGAATTCACGTCAACGCCACGTGATGGTCATCCGTTATTTGAAGGGTTTGTAGCAGCTGCGCACATCCACCAAAAAGCGAATTCGTAATTTTAAAAGCCGTGCATATTGCACGGCTTTTTTGTTTTAAGGGCTGACTAAGCTATATAAAACGTAGTAAAGTTAGCTGAACTCACCATTTTGGGAATATAGAGGAATCAAGATGTCAGAAATCGTAAAAGTAATCGGTCGCGAAATTATGGACTCGCGTGGTAACCCAACTGTTGAAGCAGACGTACATTTAGCAGATGGTTCTTGGGGTCGTGCAGCAGCACCTTCAGGCGCATCTACTGGTACTCGTGAAGCATTAGAGTTACGCGACGGTGATAAATCACGTTACTTAGGTAAAGGCGTATTAAAAGCAGTTGGTTATATTAATAAAGAAATTGCTGATGCTTTAGCTGGTCAAAATGCATTAGATCAAAACGCTGTTGATAAAGTGATGCTAGATTTAGATGGTACCGAAAATAAAGAAAAATTAGGTGCAAACGCAATCTTAGCTGTATCATTAGCAACTGCGAAAGCAGCTGCACAGTCTAAAAAAGTTGAGCTTTATGAACATATTGCTGACTTAAATGGCACACCAGGTGTTTACTCTATGCCACTTCCAATGATGAACATCATCAATGGTGGTGAGCACGCAGATAACTCTGTAGATATTCAAGAATTCATGATCCAACCTGTTGGCGCTAAAAACTTCCGCGAAGGCCTACGTATGGGCGCTGAAGTATTCCACAGCCTTGCTAAAGTGCTTAAAGCTGATGGTCACTCAACAGCGGTTGGCGATGAAGGTGGTTTTGCACCTAACCTTGCATCTAACGAAGCGGCTCTTGCTGCAATCAAAGTGGCTGTTGCAAACGCAGGTTACGAGCTAGGTAAAGATATTACTTTAGCGATGGATTGTGCTGCATCTGAGTTTTACGACAAAGAAGCAAACATCTACGACCTTAAGGGTGAAGGCAAAAAATTCACTTCTGAAGAATTTAACTTCTTCTTACAAGATCTTACTAATCAGTACCCAATCGTTTCTATTGAAGATGGTCTTGATGAGTCAGATTGGGATGGCTTTGCACATCAAACTAAACTAATGGGTGATAAAATCCAATTAGTAGGTGATGATTTATTTGTAACAAATACTAAGATTTTAAAACGTGGTATCGACAACGGTATTGCTAACTCAATCTTAATTAAGTTTAACCAAATCGGTTCTTTAACTGAAACTTTAGCTGCAATAAAAATGGCTAAAGATGCTGGTTTTACTGTTGTTATTTCTCACCGTTCTGGTGAAACTGAAGATTCAACAATTGCTGATTTAGCTGTTGGTACTGCTGCAGGTCAAATTAAAACAGGTTCATTGAGCCGTTCTGACCGTGTTGCAAAGTACAACCAATTGCTACGTATTGAAGAGCAATTAGGTGATAAAGCACCGTACAACGGTCTTAAAGAAGTTAAAGGTCAGTAATTCTATTTTATATAGAATCTAATTTTTAATTTTAGATGATAAAATCCTCGCATAAGCGGGGATTTTTTATGCCTGATACTTTTTCACAGAGATGAGAATAAGTTGTAGCGTTAAGCTTGCTGACGCGCGCACGCAGTGCGAAAAGAGGGTACCCACAAAAATGGCTCAACAATTAATATTTTATAACACAGTTAAAGCTGAAACTGCTGTTTTAAAATATCACCTGTAAAACCGGTTTTTAAGTAAAAGCCACGGGGTAGGGTTTTAATTATTTGCCCATTTGGACCAATAGCATCAGTCACTATTTTACTATGAGCAGCTTTAGGGCGTATTTGCATCGCATCGCCTAAATGGCCTGATATTTCGTCGACTCTACCTAGTGCAATTAGCTCCATTTGCTCTTCCCAGTCGCGTTGTAATAAAGCGTCTTGTTCAAACGTGGGTTGCCACAAAAAGCCGCTGCCGATGGTTCTATCAAACGGGGCAATATCACGTTCGCTTAAAATTGGCAGCCATAAAACATGATTTAGTTTTTTACGCACAGAGCTGGTATGCCACGTCATTCCCGTCACGTTCATTAAAGGTGTAACCGATACAAACGTAGTTTCCAGTGGCTTACCTTTATAAGAAATGGGGAGTGTTTTTAGCTCAATTCCTAAATCTTCAAAATCCGGAAGTGGTTTTGAGCCCGCAGTAGCACCTAATACATATTCAATTAACTGACCAGTCCAACCTTTCTCGCGCAGTAAATCATCTGGCGTTTTAAAATTATACTTGTTAGCAAGCTGCCCTAGAGTTAATCCGGCAATATTATTAACGCGTTGCATTAAATCGTTTATTGAGTGTGGTTTTGTAGGTCGCATGTCATGCCAATTTTATTAAAATATGAATATTATAGAGGTTTAACAACTCACTAACTACGTTGAAATTACTTATGCGGAGAAACTGCATATGATAGTTTTTTGTTATTGAGCTACTTTTTATTGCGATTATAAATATCAATGCAACGTAATTAGTATTCTTAATTTTGGTTGTATAAATATCATAGCCATGATAGCAAATAGGCTAAGCCGTGGATATCACTAGAGTTGTGTGTTTTTTGCTCGCTTGTTGTTTGGGTTAATTTTGAACATATTGAAATTAAGCTGCTTTACTTTAAGTTACTGACTCAGTTGGTTTTTTTAATGTTGTACATTCAGTTTTGATTAAGCAATTTAAAAGTTGTAAGGATAAATACAACTATATGAACATGTTTATCCACAGAATCTGTGGAGAAGCCAAGTTTTTAGATCTAATATTGTGGATTTGTTTGCAAAATGAGCGTGTTTTACAAAAGTTATGCACAAACTGTGAGTAACTAGAGGAAAACAAGAACCGCAATAGCCTTGTTAAGTTATTTTCCAAATATTTACCCACTCTCCATAATTTATCAATGTACTAAAAGCTCAAACTTAGCTTACTAATCGGGTTGGGTATAATAGTATTTGCCGTATTGCGGCTAATGTGGAACAATCATTAAAAATCGACTTACAAATGAGGCACTAAGGTGATTGATGCCGAAGGTTTTCGTGCCAATGTCGGAATTGTGATTTGCAATAATCAGGGACAGGTTTTTTGGGCCAGACGTTATGGTCAACACTCTTGGCAATTTCCCCAAGGTGGTGTTGATGATGGCGAAACTGCAGAACAAACCATGTACCGTGAATTACACGAAGAAGTAGGGTTGCGACCAGAAGATGTAGAAATAGTCGCAAGCTCAAAACATTGGTTACGCTATAAATTACCCAAACGATTAATCCGCCGAGACTCTAGTCCGGTGTGTATTGGGCAAAAACAAAAATGGTTTTTACTAAAATTACGCTGTAAAGACGAAGATGTAAATTTACTTAAAACCCATCATCCTGAATTTGATGATTGGCGCTGGGTAAGTTATTGGTATCCTGTAAGACAGGTTGTATCGTTTAAACGGGATGTTTATCGACGTGTAATGAAAGAGTTTGCTCCTTTCGCCATGCCTTTTAATAAGAGAGAACAACATAAAGATCATTGGCGAAGTAAAAGGTAGTTAATTCAGAATAAAATAAAGGAGCAGGACATGCTGGCTACACTGAGATCTATTGCGGAGTCTGTATCGCGACAAGCGAATTTAGACAGCGCATTAGTGTGCTTTGTGCAAATGGTTAAAGATGCCATGAAAACCCAGTGCTGCTCCATTTATTTTGCAGATTACAGCCAGGACAATTTTGTACTTATGGCAACCGAAGGGCTAAACCCCGATGCGGTAGGTAAGTTTAGAATTGGTTTTACCGAAGGTTTAGTTGGCCTAGTAGCGCAACGCGAAGAACCTATTAATATTGCATTTGCTAAATCGCATCCTCGTTTTAAGCTCTCCCCCGAAGTAAACGAAGAAGGCTACAACGCTTTTTTATCTGTACCCGTTGTTCATCAAAAAAAAGTACTGGGCGTTATTGTTGTCCAACAAAAAATGGCACGTGTATTTAGCCAAGACGAAGAGTCTTTTTTAATAACACTTTCTGCTCAACTTGCTTCACAGTTAGCGCATGCTGAAATTAAAGAAATACTACGCCAAGATGAATCATCTCATCAAACGTCTGTTTTAAAAGGTGTATCGAGCGCGCCAGGAATAGGTATAGGACAAGCATTTGTTGTATTACCAAAACTTGATTTTAAATCTATTGAGCTTTTAAAAGACAGTGACGTCACTGAGCAGCGGCGTTTGTTTACTCAAGCTGTAGCTGCAACGCGCAAAGAATTTAATACCCTATCGATGACGCTAAGCGATTCTATTCCGCACGAAGCTCTTGCGGTATTTGATGTGTATCAACAACTGCTTGATGCTAAAAGTTTAGGGCATAATGTTGAAATGCAATTACAAGAAGGCTGGTGTGCTAAAAGCGCCCTAAAAATTGTAATAGAGCGTTTAATATCTCAATTTAATGCCATGCAAGACCCTTATATAAAAGAGCGTGCTGTTGACGTTAAAGACATTGGTCTTCGCGTATTACACCACCTTGTAAATACCGAGCACGCTGTTAAAAATTATCCGGCCAACACTATTTTAATTGCTAATACCTTAACGCCCGCCATGCTTGCTGAGGTGCCAAAAGGTCACTTAACAGGCGTTGTAAGCGTAAATGGCTCTGCAAATAGCCATGCTTCTATATTAACGCGTGCGATGGGCATTCCTGCTATTTGGGGTATAGAGGATTTACCTCTACTGCAGTTTAATGGCAAACCGATGATTTTAGATGCATTTGCTGGGCGTTTATATATATCGCCTTCACAAATGCTGATGGACGAATACACAGAGTTACAGCATCAAGATAACCTACTTAATAACCGCTTTTTAGCTGAGCAAGACTCAGAATCAATTACGCTTGACGGTGAACATGTTAGCTTATTATTAAACGCAGGCCTTGAGCTTAATACTGAGCAAAGTAGCGCGCATATTTGTGACGGTGTGGGGCTTTATCGAACCGAAGCGTGGTTTATGCAAAAGGGTCAGTTTCCTTCGCAATCAGAGCAAGAAAATTGGTACCGAGAAGTACTAACTAGCTATCATCCTAATCCTGTGGTTATGCGTACATTGGATATTGGGGGTGATAAGGTACTTGATTACTTTAATATTACCGAAGAAAACCCATTTTTAGGTTGGCGTGGTATTCGTATTAGCCTTGATCATCCAGAGTTATTTTTAGATCAACTAAAAGCGATGCTTAAAGCAAATATTGGTTTGGGTAATTTAAAAATAATGCTCCCTATGATCAGTGGCACTGAAGAAGTTGATGAGTCACTCGCGTTATTTGAACAGGCTTATTTTGAGTTAAGTGAAAAATACCCAGAGCAAACCATAGAAAGACCCGACATAGGAATAATGCTGGAAGTACCTTCAAGTGTATTTATGCTTCCAGAGTGGTCAAAAAAAGTCGATTTTTGCTCAGTAGGCAGTAACGATTTAACACAGTATTTATTAGCAGTAGACAGGGCTAATGCACGTGTAGCCGAACTTTTTAACCCTTATCACCCAGGTGTACTAAGAGTACTAAATAAAGTGGCGCACGAATGTGAGCAATATGAACTGCCATTTAGTTTGTGTGGTGAACTAGGCGGCGATCCTGAAGGAGCTATTTTACTTATTGCCATGGGTTACAGACGCCTGAGTATGAATTTATCATCGCTTAATAAAGTGAAGTGGGTACTTAGGCGTTTAAATGTCAGTGACATGGAACAACTACTAAGTGAATGTTTAGCGCAATCCACAGCCAAACAAGTACTACGTTTAACGCGAAGCTTTATGCTAGAGCATAAATTAGGTGATTTGTTTTACACCCCAAAATAAGCTTGTACACCTAATTAATTGCAATACACAGATGCTATTAGTTTTATAATCCTTTAATATATAAACCTTAAAAGGGTATTTGAGATTACTATGTATGACTTAGGTTTGTTAGTCGCAAGCTGCGCACTACTAGGCTGTATTGTTGGGTTTTTAGCTGGGTTACTAGGCATTGGCGGCGGTTTAATTATCGTTCCAGTACTAACCACTCTGCTACTCTCATTTAATGTAACGTCGGCTGATCATGTATTAGTAATTGCTATTGCAACCTCACTCGCTTCTATTTTATTTACTTCAACGTCTTCAGCGCTGGCTCATCATAAAAATGATAATGTGCCTTGGGCAATCGCCCCGTGGGTTATGTCGGGTGTGGCTTTAGGTGCACTTATTAGTGGCTTTGCAGCAAGTTTAATCCCTGAACAAATATTACGTACAGTGTTTGCTATAAGTGTTGTATTTATTGCAGCAAGAATGGTGCTCTCCGCGCGTAATAAACCGATGTCAGAAAAACCGTTGCCGGCAGGTCCTATTTTAGGGGGCGTTTCTGCAATAATGGGCGGGTTATCAGGTTTAATAGGGATTGGCGGCGGAGCTTTAATAGTACCGATGCTTAATTATTTTTCGGTTGATATAAAAAAAGCAATTGGCTGCGCGGCAGCGTGCGGAATTGTTATTGCATTATTTGGCTCTATTGGTTACATCAGCGCAGGCTGGCATGTTACCGATTTAGAGCATGGTTTTGCCGGGTTTGTTTATTTACCTGCATTATTTGGGATTGTTATTACCTCGTGGTTTGTTGCGCCCATTGGCGCCAAAGCAACTCACTATTTACCTGTTAATACAATTAAGAAAGTTTTCGCGGTGCTGCTTGTAGTTATCGCAATTAAAATGGTTTTTAGCTAAAGGTTTATTTTTTATGGCACTTGAGTTTCCTCAAATTGATCCAATTATTTTTTCTGTTGGACCGCTAAGCGTACGTTGGTATGGCTTAATGTACTTAATAGGTTTTGCATTTGCGATGTGGTTTGCTAATCGTCAAGCGTCAAAGCCAAATTCGGGTTGGACTAAAGACCAAGTAAGCGATTTACTGTTTTACGGCATGTTAGGGGTAATACTAGGTGGGCGTATTGGCTACGTATTGTTTTACCAGTTTAGTTATTTTATAGAAAACCCACTGTATTTATTTAGGATAGATCAGGGCGGTATGTCGTTCCATGGTGGAACACTTGGCGTTATAACCGCCGTCGCAATTTTTTCGTGGACGCGTAAAAAGTCACTGCTTCAAGTAGGCGACTTTGTTGCACCACTTGTTCCTGTAGGGCTTTTAGCAGGGCGTATTGGTAACTTTATAAACGGTGAGTTATGGGGCCGAGTTACCGACGTGCCATGGGCAATGGTATTTCCAACGGGCGGTCCGCTTGCGCGCCACCCATCGCAATTATACGAAGCATTTTTTGAAGGCTTAGTGCTGTTTTTAATCCTGCAATGGTTTATTAAAAAACCACGTCCAGCAGGCAGCGTAGCCGGTGTATTTTTATTAGGTTACGGCGTGTTTAGATTCTGTATTGAATATTTCCGCCAACCCGATGCACAACTCGGTTTATTTGCCGACTTTATTTCAATGGGACAAATACTTTCGTTACCTATGATAGTGGGTGGTTTAGGTTTATTAATTTGGGCATATAAGCAACCACAACACGTTAAAACAGCTAAGGCATAATAAGAAAAACATGAAACAATATTTAAAATTATGTCAGCGTATTGTTGACGAAGGTCAGTGGGTCGAAAACAAACGTACAGGTACGCGTTGTTTAACCGTTATTAATGCCGATTTAGAATACGATGTGGCTAATAATAAGTTTCCAATGATCACGACGCGCAAAAGTTACTACAAAGCAGCGATTGCTGAGTTACTAGGATATTTACGCGGTTACGACAGCGCTGAGCAGTTTCGTGAGATTGGCTGTAAAACATGGGATGCCAACGCGAACGATAACAACGCATGGCTCAATAACCCTAACCGTAAAGGTGAGGATGACATGGGGCGTGTTTATGGCGTACAAGGCCGTGGTTGGCAACGTCCAGATGGCTCAACGCTTGATCAGCTTTCCAAAGTTATTAATAACTTAAAAAATGGCATTGATGACCGTGGTGAAATAATCACGTTTTATAATCCAGGTGAGTTTGAGCTTGGTTGTTTGCGCCCGTGTATGCATACGCACACTTTCTCCTTACTTGGCGATACGCTATATTTAACGTCATACCAGCGAAGCTGTGATGTACCGCTTGGCCTTAATTTCAATCAAATTCAGTGTTTTGTGTTGCTTGCGTTAGTGGCTCAAATTACCGGCCACAAAGCGGGTAAGGCGTACCACAAAATTGCTAATGCACATATTTACGAAAACCAACTTGAACTGATGCGAGACGTGCAGTTAACGCGTGAGCCATTTGAATCACCTCAGTTAAAAATTAATCCAAAAATTAAATCATTAGAAGACATAGAAACGTGGGTAACACGAGACGACTTTGAAGTAACAGGCTATCAATGCCATGAAGCGATTCAATATCCATTTTCAGTATAATAAAAGATTAAGGAAAACATAAAATGAAAGCAGTGATCCCAGTAGCGGGCCTTGGTACTCGTATGTTACCAGCCACTAAAGCAATTCCTAAAGAAATGCTTCCAGTGGTAGACCGTCCTTTAATTCAATATGTAGTAAACGAAGCCGTTGCTGCAGGAATTAAAGAAATAGTGTTAGTAACGCACTCAAGTAAAAATTCAATCGAAAATCACTTCGATACGAGCTTTGAACTAGAAGCTACTTTAGAAAAGCGTGTTAAGCGGCAATTACTTGCCGAAGTGCAAGCAATCTGCCCTAAAGACGTAACCATTATTCACGTACGCCAAGGTGAAGCAAAAGGCTTAGGCCATGCTATTAGTTGTGCAGCGCCTATTATTGGTAACGAACCGTTTGTAGTTATTTTACCAGATGTAATTATCGACGATGTAGAGAGCGATCTTAAAAAAGATAACTTAGCAGAAATGATCGCTAACTTTGAGAAAACTAAGCACAGCCAAATTATGGTAGAACCAGTACCAATGGCACAAGTGAACCAGTTTGGTGTGGTTGATTTAGGTGATGTTGACTTAAAGCAAGGTGAAAGCTCGCCAATTCTTAATATGGTAGAAAAGCCGCCAGTAGATGAAGCTCCATCAAACTTAGCTGTAGTGGGTCGATACGTATTAAGCGAAAATATCTGGCCGTTACTTGCAAAAACTCCGCAAGGTGCAGGCGACGAAATTCAATTAACTGACGCAATTGCGATGTTAATGGAACACGAAAAAGTAGATGCATACGCAATAAAAGGCCGTAGCCACGATTGTGGAAGTAAAATTGGTTACTTAAAAGCAACGATTGAGTTTGCACTTCGTCGCGATGAATTTGCCGATGAATTAAAATCATTTATCAAAAAACTGATTTAACAGTTAACAAAAACATGAAAGGCGCCTATATCGGCGCCTTTTTTTATGAGTTTTATTAGGATAGAAGTAAGAAAAGGAATAGCTCTAAAATAAAAGTTTTTAAGTCATTACAGACATATTGTTATTTATGTTGTAAAGTTTGTGTTAATTGGCATTGAATTTGTATTAAATAATGCTCTCAAGGAAGGGATGGAGTATGCAACGTTGTGTTTTACGAAATACTGACAAGCATGCGAAGAGCTATGTTTTATAGCTCACAGCTTAAATAAAGTTAAACGCTTTCTTGTGAGAATGTTTAACTGAAATGTAGTGTAAAAACACTGCTTTCAGGACAACTAATACATGTTTATATATAAAAAAATAACATTGAGCTTTTACTTAGCTTGCTAATGCTTTTATTTGGTACAGCATGCAGCGTCTCGCCTGAAATAAAAACCATTGATGAACAACCTCAAAGTAACTCGCCTGACTACGTATCAATTACAGCCCTTGAACTTGCACAGCTAAAAGATGCCGCAATGCAGTGGCAACAAGCTCGTGAAGGCATAGAGCGAATTTTAAGATTAGAAAAAGAAATAACTTACCTCGTAAATCATATTGATATTATAAACAGCAAAGCTATTGCGCAGTCTAATCAAGGGTATAGCAGCAAGTCTGTACGCTCACCACGAAACACACGTAATGTTAAATCACGCCAACAAGTTAAACAAAATTACAGTAATAAAAAACAAACTGTAAAATTAAATAAACCTAAACATGTATTTGCTTTACAGGTAGCTTCGGTTGACTCAGAGCAAGGTGTGGCTAAAGCATGGCAAGAGCTAAATACTAAAGCAGCGCCGTTGTTTAGAGACAAAATATTGACTAACGTAGAAACCGCCAAAATAAACGACAAAATGTTTTACAGGCTAAAACTTGGCTCTTACCAAAACTTTAAAAATGCAAAAGCAGACTGTGACGTATTCAAGTTGTACAAACTCGATTGCATAGTAAGTAACTATACCGATAAGCCAGTAAGGCTTTAGCTCACAGTATGTAATATCAATCTGCAATAATACTTAATCAATTTGAAGGATTAGACCTGACGCTAACTTTGCTAATAATTTTTGATCTACGACTGCATGAATGCAGGAGGTAGAGCAATGCAGCAGCAATTAGTGATACCAACTAAATGATGAAATTTTGCCTTATTATCGATATGGCTTTTCTTACTTCAAAATAGACTACTTAATTAAAAAGTTGCTATAAAGTGGCGCAAAATTTGCTTTGATTTATTATCTTGGTTAGTAGAGTGCATTTTGCAATGCGGTATTTTAAGTCTTGTCATTTAATATCAGTTTTATTCTTATCTTTTTATTTATATGGATGTAGCAGCGCAACTGTAAATAACGAGAGCGTGCAGCATTCTTTAATAACTGATAAACAAGTAAAAGAGTATGTTTCGCAGTGGCACTTACAGCAAGAAAGCATTGGTCGTTTAACTGCTATGGAAGATGATTTACAGCTATTAATTATGGCGTTATCGTCTCAAAGTGAATTAACTGAAAACCCGCCTTTACTCATGCAAAGTAAAACCGATATCACCTATGGTAATCAGCCTTCACAGAATTTGGAACCGACGGCACTAAATAACACTCCCGAAGTAAAAACACCAAACTTACAAAATTCAGAACTCACCTTAACAGATGAAACTAAAATTGGAGCACAGCTTGGTTGGTATTTAAAGCCAGAGCTTGTTAAAGCAAGAGTCGAAAGGCTTAAGCAATTATACCCCAGTGCATTTACTCAATTTAATTTTACTATGTTTGAACGTAAAAATAATAATATGACTTTATATGGATTACGTGTAGGTCCATTTAAAAACGATGCTCAAGTAAGTGCGTTTTGTTATTTAGCTAATCAGCTTGATCAAGTATGTAATATTGCTGCTTTTGTCGGAAAACCAATATAATTAATAAATTAGGCCTTTTAAACTTATATAGTATTAAAGTATTTGTACTAATAGTCGATACTAACTATAGTTGGGCAAATATTTGATAAAGCCCATTTTCTTATAAGGATTTAGCATGAAGTTTTATTTATCTGCATTAGCTGTAACCACCGTGGTCAGCTCGTTTAGCACTTATGCTGCTACAGAATCATTTGAAGCGAAAGTAACGGTACAAAATGCTGTAGTACTCACAAAAGATAACGATTTAAATTTTGGTACTATTCGTGCTATTTCAGATCCATTAGGCGCCGAACAAGCAACGCTGACAGTTAGTCCTGATCCAGCTGCGAGCCCTGTTACTTCAAAAGAGAATCCAACTGGTAACGCTGCGAGTATCTCAATAATTGAAGGTGGTGAAGCGGGGGCTTTTAGTGTGTCAGATGTAGTACCAAACTCTATTTTAACCATTAGCGACCCAGTAAATACTTTAATACTACCCTTAGCTGGCCAAGGCTTAAATGAACCTGATTTTACTGTAGATGCTTGGACTTACTTTATAACGAGCGGAACAAATGCAGGAGCGCTTTATACGCAGGGTACTCCCAACCTACAAGCTGGTGTTGATGGCGCTGTATCATTTAATATAGGCGCGACTCTTTCTACTTCATCAAACGCATCAAGTGTGGATTACCCTGATGGTGAGTATTCTGGTAGCTTTAATATTGAAGTGTCATATTAATTAGTGTTTAAACAAACAATGCGCTTTTTGTATGTTTCTGCTTGGCTTTCGTTAATGTTTAGCGAGCAAGCCTATAGCGCAAGCATACAACAAGAAGCGCTTAATTTTGGCACTTTAGTTATCCCTCAAAATAATACTTTAAGTTCTATAACCATTAGCCATGAAGGTGAAACAACCACATTTGGTAATATTTACGTATTAACTGAGGGTAATCCCGCAGAACTTTTATTTACCGATTTACCTCCCCTTACTCAAATATCGTTTAACAAAACGAGTGATTCTACATTGCAAAGTGAAGTACTTGGAGCTAATAGTGCTAAGTTTTCGGTTGTATTAGTGGATTTACCAAGAACGCAAACTAGCGATGAATTTGGAGAGCTTTTACTCAAAGTAGGTGGCCGTTTAATAACGACAGGGACTAGCCAAAGTTACTTAGATGGTAGTTTTATTACTGACACCCAATTAGAAATTACGATTGATTACTAAAGGAAAAACATGCTTTATAAAGTTGTAGTGCTGCTCGCACTGAGTGTATGTATTTTAGGAAAAAATGCATACGCAAATTTACTTATCTCTCCAACCCGTATTAGTTTTGATGAACGTCAACGAACCGCTAAAGTTACCGTAATTAATACGGGGGATGAATATCAAACATATCGTGTTTTATGGAGTGAGAAGCAAGCGCAACCTAGCGGTGGCTACATACAGTTGGCAGAGGCTACAAGCGAAAGTTTAAGTTCAATGGCACGTTTGTCACCAAAACAAATGCGTTTAGCACCTGGTGAAAAACAAACAGTAAAAATAGCAATACGTAAACCTAAAGGTCTAGCTTCTGGTGAGTACCGCTCTCATCTTCTATTTCAAGCATTGCCTGGTGAAAATACTAATAAAACAAGCTCAATAAAAGTTAATATGATTATGAGCTACAGCATTCCTATTTTGTTACGCAAAGACATGAAACAGCCAGAAGTTGCCATAGAGCAAGCTAAGCTAGTGCTAAATGAAAGCAATCAACGTCCTCAGTTTTTATTGAATATAAAACGAGAAGGTAAGTTTAGTAGCTACGGTAAATTAAGTGCTTACTTTGTTGATAGTAATAACGAGCAAGTTAAAATTGCAGAAATTGGTAATTTAAGTATTTATCCAGAAGTAGATAATGCGTTTGTAACCCTTAGTTTATTTAGTGACAAAAATTTAGATAAAGCAGGAAAAGTCATTTTTAAATATGAAGGCAGTCAAGAATATAAAGACCTTACATTTGCACAATACACTCTGCCTTTAACCTCACAATCACTTAATGCTTTAACAGTGAATGACGCTAAATAATTTATTGTATGCACTATTACTAAGCATAAGTAGTTTGCTTAGTAATAGTGTAATAGCTAATCCTAATTCTTCCGTGGGGGATGCTTTAACAACACTACGCGCAATTGAACTAAAGCTAACTAAGCCCGTTGAAGTAATTGATTATAAAAACAAAGAAAATCAGCAACAGCGAATCGCCACAGGCGAGTTATTAATACTTTCGCTTTATTTAAACTCATACTACTTAGGTGAAGTTGCAGCAATTAAAAGCGAGCAAAGTGTACAAGTTAGTTTAAGCGACTTATTTGATATTCTACAATTTGCAATGAATGTTGATGCTAGCAATCGAATTGCTCAAGGTGTTGGAGCAAATCAACAACCTCTTTTTCTAAATGCAGCGGTTACACCCGCTGTATTTACTAGTCCTACACAGAGCTACTTATTAGCAAAAAATCAAATTACCATTGAAGATGATATTTATGTAGATATTCAAAGTTTACATAATGCTTTAAATCTAGAGTTTAATATTGATTACCCAGATTTAGAATTACTTATAAGCTCAGAGAGCCCCTTACCGGTTGAACAACAAAGATACAGACAGTCGCGCAACCTTAAATCACCTAACAAAAGATCGCCACCTACGCTGCCATGGAAAGCTAGCCCATATAAAGCGCTATCTTCTCCGGTTGCCGACTTACAACTAAATTTTACCGCGAGCGATGATAGACATTCTACGAACTATTCACTTTTAGGCACTCAAGACTTTGCGTATTTATCTGCAGAGTATTTTTTGTCTGGACGAAGTACTGACTTACTTACCAACTCTAGGTTAACGTTTACAAAGCAAAACTTAGACAAAGAAATAAAAAACAGCTTCATACCTACTGAAATATCTTTTGGTGATGTTATCGCCACGCAAGTGGGTAATAGCTACAGTAGTCAGTATGCCCGTGGTGTTAAAGTTTCTAATAATGTAACCAATAGAAAAATAGTCAATAATCAAATTAACTTAAGCGGTGCTATACAGCCAGGTTGGGATGTAGAGCTGTATCGTAATGAAATATTAATAGACCAGCAGCTTAGCCTCGCAGATGGGCGTTATATTTTTGATAATATAAACCTATTATTCGGAGCTAATAATTTTGAGCTTATTTTTTATGGGCCTCAAGGTCAAGTTGAGCGTAAAAGTGATTATTACTTTGTGGACGGAAATCAACTTAAGCAGGGGCAAGGTAACTATGAATTGTCGGTTACTGAACAAGGCAAGCAGTTACTAAATAACAATGTTTCAAGCTCGCAGGGGCAGGGTTGGCAAATTGCGGGTAGATATGAGCAAGGGCTTACAGATAATATATCTTTATACACGGCTACATCAGGTCAAAAAAATACAGATGACGATCTACTTAAGTATGCATTTGGTACCAATATAAGCTTGTTTGACCGATTATTATTAAATGCGAATGTTGAAAAAAATAATAACAATGAACAAGAATTTGAATTTACAGCCCGAACTCAAATTGCCGAACAATCACTACTTTTTAGCGCTACAAATCGTACCGACGAACAGCAGCAAGATTTTAACAGCTACCAAATAAATTTAGCTGGTGGGCTAATGAATAATATCTATGGACGCCTTTCTTATCAAAATAACGTCCTATATGACGATAGTGATATTAGAGGGCGTTTTAAACAAGTACGCAACCAGTTCAACTACTCATACTCAGGATTTGCACTAAGTAACCAATTACTGTGGCAACAAGACGATAGCTCTAAGAGTACTTTTGGAACAACACGTTTTCAAAAGCGCTTTGGGAGAACCTACACAAGGTTTGGTATAGATTATAGTATATCGCCAGTAAGTGAGCTTGTTAGTTACGAGGCTGAGTTTAGCCGCAACTTGGGCCGAGATTTACAAGCGGAACTTACTTTAACTGATTCACTTCGTAATAATATTCAATCGGCCGAATTAGGGCTCAATTGGCAAAGCGACAAGTTTAGTTTAACGAGTAACTTAAACTACAACAGTAACGATGATTGGCGGCTCGGTATTTATAGTCGTTTTAGCTTAGGGTTTGATGTTGAACACAATACATATTTTGTCTCTAAGCGCAGCTTAACTAACACGGGTAGCTTAATGTTACGCGTATTTTTAGATCAAAATAATAACGGTATTATGGATGATGATGAGCACGGCGTTGCCGGCGTAAAAGTAAAAGGCGTTCACAATTATCGTCAAGCAATTACAGACGAACACGGCGTTGCGCTATTAACTTCAATGCCAGCAAATCGTACAACAGATATAATACTTGATAGAAATAGTTTTGAAGATCCGTTTTTAATACCAGCTAATGAGGGTTTTTCTATTACCCCAAGGGCTGGTTTTGTAGAGTATATGGACTTCGCATTAAATAATGCCAGTGAAGTGGAGGGAGTTGTTTATCAACAAAAAGGTGATACAACACAGATCCAACCCTTTGCAAATATAGCGCTGTTGAATGAAAAAGGGGATCAAGTTGCACAAACTCAAGCAGCATATGATGGCTATTACTTATTTACAGACCTTAAACCGGGGCAGTATAAAGCAGTAATTGATGATGAATATAAACAACGCAAGCAGCTAAAAAACACTCAAAATATAACAGTTAATTTATCGCCTCAAGGAGATGTAGTAATGGGCGTTGATTTAACGTTGAAGGCGCTCAGTGCAACAACTGGAAGCATTGCCAATGCAGGAAGTTTTAGTTCGTTAAATATCTTAAAAATTTATTACCGTTTAATAGCACCACGAATAGAGCAGCAAGAAGCTTTTTATATGCATGATAAAGCTAAAAATAAATTTATTTTAGCCCTAGCGTACGCAACAAACAGTTCGCCAGAGCTTATTTCTGTATGCGACTCAGTAAAAGCGCAAGGATTAAAGTGTGTTGTTGAAACACATAAAATACTCCATTAAAGGAATTAGGATGAAAAGAGTTCAATGTATATTTTTAATCAGTGCAATGTTGCTAAGTTATGGTTGTACGAATAATAAAGCAATTGATGGTAGTGCTACTCAGACCAACGTAACTGACGAGAAAAGCTACGTAAAAATAACAAAGCAAGAACTTGAAACTCTAAAAATGAGCTCCCAGCAGTGGCAAAATATGAAGCCAGAACTTGCGCGTTTATTACTTATTGAAGAAGACTTAAGCTTACTAATATTGCAACTCAATACAATTGCAAAAGAAAATGAGCAGAAAAACGCACCAGTAATAAAAGCAGAAATAGTTAATACCAACACAATTAATCGATCCAATTTACAAGTAACAAAACCAGTTAATCCCAGATTTGCTTTACAAGTGCTTTCAATAACGCAAAAAGAACAACTCTCTTTAGCTTTTAGGCAACTACAGAAAAAGCTTCCTAGCTTACTAGGCGATAACTTTGTGATGAATGTTGAAACAATAAATGTAAAAGGAGTTATGTATAACCGCTTAAAGCTAGGCGCATACATAGACAAAAAAAACGCTATGGCTGACTGTCAAAATTTAAAGAGCCAAAATATAAATTGTTTAGTTAGTTATTACGTAGAGCAGCCCTTTAGCGCACAATAGCTAAGTCGGCATACAAATTGCTTTATCCTCAGTATGTTTTGAAGAGGATGGCAATTATGCGCCTTTTACTGCCTTTATTATTTTTAAATTTAGCTGCTTGTAACTTGGTGCCACCGCCAGAACCAAGTGTTCCTACAGATGCACCTAAAGCAGCCATGGCTCCTTTTACGGTTAATGATTATGTAGTTAATTTAACGTCGCAACTTAACCACCTAAACGGAGCATTAAATGCTAATGCACGTGTTGGCGTTAGTAGCTTCTTTTATGCAGATGCACTAGATACAAAATTAGTGACAGGGCAAGCCTCAGGCTTAAGTCAGCAGATCCAAGAAAGTCTGCTTACACAATTTACTCAACTGGGTTATCACACCGTTGAGTACAGACTTGGGAATAACCTCTCTTTATCAGAAAACTCAGACAGTATTTTAAGTCGCGATTTAAGTAAATTACGTAATCGCCAAAATATTGACTTAGTTATCACAGGAACAGTGACTCGTCAGCAGCATGCATACATAGTTAATGCACGACTTGTGAATATAGAAAATAAACAGGTGCTCTCTGCGGGAAGTACCGAGATCCCAATTAATGTAATGTGGGGCAATGAGAAAATTCAGCAGCGTGACGGTCTTTTATACCGAAGCGAATACTAATTTGGAGCACAAAATGAAAAACCTATTAATTACATTATGTTTACCACTGGGCTTTGGTTGCTCTCAAATACTAGGCACAATGAATACAGACACCACAACACCACAAAGTGAGCAAAGCAACCAACTGGTGAGTAACCAACGCGACGTTGCAGCGCCTGTTTCTGACGATAACTTATTTCAGTCAGGAATGGCTCCACAAGATAACTACACAAAAGCAACACCGCCAATGCGCAAAAATATTAACCATTATGTGCGCGGCATAATGCAAGACATGGTTGAAAACTTACAGTACGTAAGTGAACAAACACCGTTAGCTGTTTCGAGTTTTATTTTTTTAGATGAAGACTACAACGATGGTAGCTTACTAGGAAACCAAATTGCAGAAAGCTTCATGCATGAATTGCACAGCTTTGGTGTACCTGTTATTGATTTTAAAACAACTGATTATATGCGTGTTACCTCAACAGGCGACTTTGTATTTAGTCGCGACTATTTAGAGCTAAATCAAGATCAAAACTTTAAGTATGTACTAGCCGGTACGCTTGTAAACCATCAAGGTGGTGTACTTGTCAATGCACGTATTGTTGGGCTAGAAAGTAAGGCCGTGGTAGGTTCTGCACAAGGGTTTATTCCACAGTCGGTTGTTGATGCGCTTAATAGTAGCTATCGCACTGATGGCATAATGTTAAAACAAGCAAGCAAGTGAGATAATTATGTATAGTAAATTATTTAACCGCTTTATCATTTTTTTTGCTTTAGCTAACTTAGCAGGTTGTGCCTTTACTCAAAATAATGAAAGTGCTGAAATGAATGCATCTTCAACCACACAAGTAAATTATGACTTAGCAAGCATGCTTAAAACAGCCGAGCAAAAATCAACTCAAGATAATATTAACGGCAATCAATTTACACCACTTAAACACCATAAAACACTTGCTAACTATGTAGAGCAAATGGCGCTTGATTTGGTTGATACGCTTGAGTTTGAAAGTGATACCAACGCCAATATTAATATTGCCGTTACTACCTTGGTCGATCTTGATTCATCGCTTACTAAAAGTAATCAATTGGGTAATCAAATATCTGAGACGTTAATTCATCAGTTACAAAAGTTTGGTTATGGCGTGGTTGATTTTAAAACAACCCAAACAATAGATGTAAATAGCCGTGGTGATTTTGCTTTTTCGCGTGATATTGAAAAGCTCAGCGAAGAGCAAATGGCGAGCCATGTATTAGCGGGTACATTAATTTATCGCCATGATGCTGTTGTTGTAAATACACGTGTAATTAACGCGCATACAAAAAAAATCGTCGCGAGTAGTCGAAAACTAATCCCAATTTATGTACTAAATAAAGAAGATATATACTTATCAAGCAATTAAGTTCAGTTGTCGCTTGATATAAAAAACCAGATGCCGTTATAATTCACACTCCTAAGCACACAGCTTGTTTGTGGCCTCTTAGTTAAATGGATATAACGGCCCCCTCCTAAGGGGCAGTTGCAAGTTCGATTCTTGCAGGGGCTACCAATTAAATCAATGAGTTATATTTTAACTTCTCTTCCTTATACTTTGTGTATAGCGTATATGTAGTAGTGTTGCACTTTTTAATTAAAGGCGTTTAAAGCTTCTTGCTCGCATTTTTCACGCTCTGTAATCATGGCTTCAAAGTCAGTTTGAATTTGTGCTAGAGCAGTTGGTGGGTTAAGTCGTTTGATTCTTTTAAATTGAATACTTTCTTCTTCATCATAGGCGAGTATTGCTAAAGTAATTTTTTCGCGTTCGATACCATTTGAAAATATTCCTTCGGTATCTAATTGTATGAGCACTTTCTCCATGATTGTAAGCCATTGATGCCAATTATCCATTGCTTCTATATCTGATTGAAACAAATCAATGCTGTTTTCTAGTTTTTGACACTCTAGGGTTGTTTCATCAAAGTATTCGGAATAATCCTCAAGCGTGGGGTAGTCTTCTGGATTCCATTTAGCCATGTAGAAACTACTTACATCATTGCCGTACTCTTCTTCAAATACTTTTTTTAAATCCGATAAGGTATTAAACATTGGAAGTAGTGAGTAGCTACCTGTGTGGTAAAAGCCCATTACATAAAGATCGTTACCGTATTTTTGTATAATGTTTTTAAACGCTTTTTTTGTATCTTGATAAAGTGTTTTTTCGAAGTTTTTAGTATCTAACATGAGGTCATTATTTCTTTTATTATTACAGAAATTTATATGAAAAAGAGAACGATTAAAGCTCACTCTACTAAAATAAAATAACCAGAGCTATTATATGACTCTGGTTATTGTAAGTTAATATTAGCCATCACTTGTAATCGTATCGATTAACTCACTAAGCACGGCTTCAGATTTACTTGTTTCTACTTGGCAAGTACCTGCATTTAAATGACCACCACCGCCGTATTTAAGGCACAGTTCGCCAACATTCGTGTTTGAGCTGCGGTTAGTGATTGATTTGCCAACGGCATACACTACGTTTTGTTTTTTAAGGCCCCACATTTTATGAATCGAGATATTGCAGTCGGGGTACATTGCATAAATAACAAATCGGTTTGTGGCGTAAATTGTTTCTTCTTGGGTTAAATCAAGAACCACTAAGTTTTTATGAACGGTAGCGCATTGAGAAATTTGCTCTTTGGCTTTTTCGTTATGCTCGTTATATAAAGCAACACGTTCGGCTACGTCTTCCATTTGTAGGATTTCTTCGATGCTCTGATCTTTACACGCATCAATCAGTTTCATCATTAATTGGTAATTTGAAATTTGAAACTCGCGAAAACGGCCAAGTCCAGTTCGCGCATCCATAATAAAGTTCATTAAGACCCAATCGGTTGGGTTTAATATTTCGTCTTTTGAAAACTGAGCAGCATCGCCTTTATCTACCGCGTCCATCATTTCAACAGAAATATTTGGAAGTTTTTCAGCGCCGCCATAATAGTCATAAACTACGCGAGCTGCTGATGGGGCTTCTGGATCAATAATATGATTTTTTATGTCGCTTGAGTTACGAACGGTTTCGCTAAGGTGATGATCGAATGCGATGTGACAACCTGCAACGTAGGGGAGGTTGGTGGTAATGTCGTTTTCGGTAATGTCTATTTTGCCATCTTGCATGTCTTTTGGATGAACAAATAAAATATCGTCAATTAGGTCTAAGTCTTTAAGCAATACGGCACAAACTAAGCCATCAAAATCGCTGCGAGTGACTAGTCTAAATTTATTATTGGGCATAGCTATTCCATCTTTTTAATTGAATTATCAATTAAGTGTAACAGCTAAATTTTTTTTTGAGAGGTCAGCTTAAAAAAATTATAAAAAAAAGCCAAAACGTTAGTTTTGGCTTTTACTTAGCAAGTTTGTATGTGTAGTAAATAGGTTATGCGCCTGGACCACATTCCATACATGAATTTACAATGTCTGGGCCAAATTTAA
Source organism: Pseudoalteromonas sp. BSi20429 (assembly GCF_000238895.1). Classification (NCBI taxonomy): domain Bacteria; kingdom Pseudomonadati; phylum Pseudomonadota; class Gammaproteobacteria; order Alteromonadales; family Pseudoalteromonadaceae; genus Pseudoalteromonas; species Pseudoalteromonas sp. BSi20429. Next base: position 29,938 of record NZ_BADV01000045.1, read on the forward strand.
GTTTGGCATTTAAGTCGCGAAGGGCGGTACGTAACCCTTCTTCAATTACTGGGTGGTAAAATGGCATATCAAGCATTTCTGGTACGGTCATTTTGTTTTGTACAGCCCATGCTAGTAAGTGAGCGATGTGTTCGGCTTGTGGGCCAATAAACTCAGCACCTAAAAATAAGCCTGTGCCTTGCTCCGCATATACACGCATATGACCTTTGTTTTTAAGCATTACTCGGCTACGGCCTTGGTTTTCAAAGCTGACTTCGCCTACTTCAAAACAACCACATGGGCCTAAACGGTCGGTAATTTGCTTGTAGCTTTCGCCTACCATTGCTATTTGTGGGTCGCTAAATACAGCTGCAATTTTAGCTCTGCGCAGACCTATACGCACATCTGGGAAGCGCCCGGCATTTTGACCTGCAATAGCACCTTGGTCTGATGCTTCGTGTAACAATGGGAGCATGTTACTCGCATCGCCTGCTATAAATATGTTCGATTCACCACACTGCATTGTGTGCGTGTCTGCGTGCGGTACGCCGCGTTCATCAAGTTCAATGCCGGTGTTTTCAAGGCCTAGTTTATCTACGTTAGGTACTCGGCCTGTGGCTGCAAGTACGTAGTCAAACTGTTCGGTGTGTTTTTCACCTTGTTTGTCGGTGTAAGTTAGCTGTGCTTTGTCGCCAACTTGCATCATGTCAGATACGTTTGAGTCGGTATCTACAAAAAATTCTTCAGCAAAAACAGTATTTGCATAGTCTTTTACTACTGGGTCTGTAAGTGGGCCAATTGCGCCGCCTACACCAAATAGTTTTACATTTACGCCTAGTCGGCTAAGTGCTTGGCCAATTTCAAGACCTATTACACCAGGGCCAAATACAGCGACTGATTCTGGTAGGTCATCCCAATCAAATACGTCGTCGTTTATAATAAGTTTGTCGCCAAAGTTATTAAATACGCCAGGGTACGAAGGGCGTGAACCGGTGGCAATTACAAAGCGTTTTGCTGTAATAATTGTGTGGTCGTCTATTTGTATGCGGTTTGTGTCTAAAAATTTAGCGTAACCACGAATTTTATCACCATCTGGTAATTCATCTACGGCTTCTACTACGAATCCTGCAAAACGATCTCGTTCACTTTTAACGCGTGCCATAACTGCTTTGCCATCAATAACTGGCTTTGAGCTATGAACACCAAATGCAGGTGCCATTTCAATTGCGTGTGCAGCTTCTGCGGCTGCAATCAATAACTTGCTTGGCATACAACCAACACGTGCACATGTGGTGCCGTATGGGCCTGATTCGATCATTAATACATTTTGTGTGAACTGTTTAGCATTACGATAAGCACTTAAACCAGCAGTGCCTGCGCCTATAACAACAACATCGGTTTGCAATTCTTTCATAGTATTTTTTCCTCTAATAAATAGGGGCATAAAAGCCCCTATTTTTTACCTACTAACGTTAGGTATTTAATTTACTTATTAATTAAGCAAAGTATTTTTCTAAGTCGTCTGAACCACCGATGTGTTTACCACCAATGAATATTTGTGGAACAGTGTCACGACCAGATACAGCTTTTAGACTTGTTAGTGATGCGCCTGCACCCATAACAATCTCTTCATATGCGAAGCCTTTTTCTGCAAGAAGCTCTTTTGCTTTTTTACAGAAAGGACAGCCAGGTTTAGTAAAGATGCTTACTGGTTCTGGTTTAGCTTGCTTAGGGTTGATGTAATCAAGCATTGTGTCTGCGTCTGATACTTCAAACGGGTCACCTGGTAAATCTGGTTCGATAAACATTTTGTCAATCACGCCATCTTTAACAAGCATAGAGTATCTCCAGCTGCGCTTACCAAAGCCTAGGTCGTTCTTGTCTACTAACATGCCCATGCCGTCAGTAAATTCGCCGTTGCCGTCTGGTAATAAAGTAATGTTTTGCGCTTCTTGATGCTCAGCCCATGCGTTCATTACAAAGGTATCGTTTACTGATAAACATACAATTTCGTCAACGCCGTTTTGCTTAAGTACGCCTGCTAATTCGTTGTAACGTGGTAAGTGAGTTGATGAACATGTTGGTGTGAATGCACCTGGTAGTGAAAACACTATAACAGTTTTACCTTTAAAAATGTCATCTGTTGTTACTGATTTCCAATCGTTATTTTGACGGGTTGCAAATGTAACACTTGGGATTGTTTGACCTTCGATATTGTTTAACATAATTTTTGTTCCTCTTGATTTGTTGATAGCCATTATGGTGAATAATTAAATATAGTTCCAATCGTTTGTTTGTATTAAACTGATAGTTATAAACTATCACGTAGAGCTGAATATGAACTTAAAAGATTTTGAATATGTAAAAGCAATAGCGCAATATAAACATTTTCGCAAAGCTGCCGATGCATGTTTTGTAAGCCAGCCTACATTAAGTGGTCAAGTAAAAAAACTCGAAAATGAGCTTGGCGTTACTTTGTTTGATCGCTCAACCAAGCAAGTTACCTTAACAGCAAAAGGTGAACGTTTGTTGACGCAAATAGAGATTATTTTAGAACAAACGCAAATACTCAAAGAACTTGCTGCTACTTCTAACGAGCCTCTACAAGGTAAATTAACTATTGGTATTATTCCTACCATTGCGCCTTACTTGTTGCCTGCGTTATTAACATCGATGAAAGCGGCATTTATTGATAGCCAGTTTTCGTTTATTGAGATGCAAACAGCAACAATTTTAGAAGCTTTAAACAAGGGTGAACTCGACTTTGCTATTTTAGCCGATGTGCCAGAGCTTATTAATTACCATACGGTTACTTTATACAAAGAAGATTTTTTAGTGGCGGTATCACACGATAACGCGCTGTCTAAGCATAAAAAAGTAGCGCTGAGCGATCTTCAAGGATGCAGCCTATTAATGTTAAGTGATGGCCATTGCTTTAAAGATCAAGCCCAAAAGTTTTGTTTTTCTGCAGGAGTCGATGTATCTAACCAGTATAAAGGTAATAGTTTAGAAACATTATTAGCGTTAGTGGCTATGGATGACGGTATTACATTTGTACCAAAGTTGGCATGTACCGACCGTGTAGGGATTGATTACTTGCCTATATTCCCTAATCAGCAGCGTAATGTGGTGTTTGCATGCAGAAAGCATTATCCGCATTTATCTGGTGTAGAACAATTGGGCGAGTGGTTATCGGCTCACCCTAATTTAAAAGCTAAATTAACTAAAAAAGTTAATTAAATATTTAAAGGTTTTGGCTGATTATTTCTACAACATCGTTAATTTGCACGCCAGGTAGCGGTTTGTCATCAATACTGACTGCTACAGCAGTTTGCTGATAAAGCTGTTCTACACGGATTTTATTAAGTGTGGTAATAGTGTGTGGCATAACATTACCTGCCGCGTCGGTTAAATAGTTATGGTGCGCAATGCTTAGCATTTGGCCTTTTTTTAACCCATGAGCTTTACCTAAGTTAATAACGATTTTGCTATTTTCCATATGCATTATTTTACCTTGAGTAGGTAAACACGCCATGGCTGCTTGAATATCATAACTTACTGCTTGGTTGATATCGGTTATGCTTTGACCATAAGGCGATTGCCAAAACCTATCACTATTAACGTCAACTATGGCTGTTTTTTCAAATGGCCAAATTGCTTGAGTATGGTAACTATTTTGCCAAAGTTGCTCATAGGTAGTGCCATCAAACAGTGCAAACTCAATGTTGTAACTGCGCTCATATGCCTCGTCTTGCCAAAATGCATAATCGTTATTGAGTTTGTTGCTAGTTGAAAGGCTGGTTATTTGGCTAAGCAGAACATATTGAGCGTTACTTCGCGAAGATATTTCTTCTAATTGGGCATTTGAATAGTCGTGCTGCTGCGAAAAGTATTTATCAACGCTTATTGCATTATTATAGTAAGCAATAGGTACGGCGCTCATTTTTGATTTTTGCAGGGAAGTAAAAATATTTTTGCTAATCGCTTTGCTTACGTCAAATATTTGACCCATTTTGGCGTGTTCACGATGAACAAGTTGGCTTTGTGTAACGGCCACAAACTTATTAAAACTATTTTGTGGGCATTGCTCTGTTTGAGAAAAAATATCGAGTCGTAATGTAACGGCAAATTTATTGTCGTATTTATTTTCGCTGACCAGTTCAATTTTTTGAATTTCGCCGTGGCTGCTAATTTTTAGCTGATCTTGCATTAACACGCCATCTACCAGGGTTTGTACAGAGCTAACCCGTGCGCCAGAGAACACTAGCGCTTGTGTAATCGCATCTTTTATAGCGGCAGATTTAGCTGCGCTCGTATCACCATTTTGAACGTTCGCATGGCCCGTTGATTCATACCACTGTGCTTTAGTAAAAGGGGAGAAGGTTAATAATGCCGTTACACTTAATCCTGCAAATGCCAATGATAAAAACGACTTCATACTTTTACTCCAATTAAACGTTAGCTATTAACTAGGTAGAGCAAGGACTGTACCAATGTTATTTGGTAATTATTAGTAATGCTATAAATGGCATTAAACGTGCATATGTACTGCTAATTACTATACAAGGGCTAGATGCTATGCGAGCAATTTCATTACTTATTACACTTGGGTGTTTAACCTTAGGTGGTTGTAGCAGCGTTTTTGATAAGCATGTTGAATATAAATATGTAGAGCCAAATAATTACCCCGTTTTAAAAGCGATAGGGTATGCACCTATTAGCTTGCAAAAAGGCGCTAACGCGTCGCAAAAACAACTTATGGCCATTAAAGCTTCTAAGCTTGAGGCTTACCGCGAGCTTACTGAGCAAGTATATGGGCAAAAAATTACCGCCGGAACAACGGTGGAAGGTTCAATTGCTCAAGACGATTACTTAGAAAGTAAAGTGCAGGGGCTTATTAAAGGTGCACAAATAATTAAAACTTACGCAGTAGATGACACTTACGTGACCGAGCTTGAGCTTAATATGAAGCGTGTGCACGATTTATACATAGGTGAAGTAAAACCACGCGAAGTTAAAAAAGTAACTTATTACTAAATAGCCCAGTTAATTAAAAAAGTTATTCAAAATATCTCATCCTCTTATATTGAGTGCTATGCTGTTGTTAGGATTAATTTTTAAGCAGATTGCGTAGTGCTCAACAGATGTATTTTATTGCCACTTATATTAACAGTGGCTCTGTAAATGGCGTTTAAGCCAACTTATTTAAATCCTAAATTATTTATATGGTGCAAAGCCAATTTGCGCTACCTATTACTGTTTTTTGTACTCTCTAGTGGTGTGCTTGCAAGCCGACTAACTATTCAATTTAATACCTTTATTGAGCTGATGGGTCAAAAATATGGACCTGCGCGAGCGGCTGTTGCACGTAACTGGCAAAGTATGTTGGTACAAACTCAAAATAAACCAGAGCAACAACAAATTCTTATTGTTAATGATTTTTTTGCGCGTAATTTACGCTACCAAACTGATATTTTGCTATGGAAACAAAACGATTATTGGGCAACCCCTTTAGAAACGTTAGGCAGAGGCTTAGGTGATTGTGAAGATTACGCAATAGCAAAGTATATAAGCTTGAGAGCCCTAGGGGTGAGTGACGACAAGTTACGCCTTATTTATGTAAAAGCAAAAATAGCGGGCACTAACAAAACGCAAGCACATATGGTGTTAGGTTATTTTGCTACACCAAACGCTCAGCCACTTATTTTAGACAGTTTAATAACAAAGGTTTTACCTGCTGCAAAACGTGTAGATTTAAGCCCTGTTTTTAGCTTTAACAGCCAAGGTTTATGGGCTAATAATTCAACCAAAAGTGTAGCCAGCCCAACAGCAAGACTTTCACGCTGGCGTAAAATTTTGGAGCAGACAACCAAAGAAGGAGTTATGTGGTAATGGCATCATTTTCCTTATCTAAGTATCTTAAAAAACGAAAAATAACACTCAGGCAAGAGCTGTGGATTGCATTATTAATTGTTATTTTTGTAGGCTTTATAAGTAGTGTTTTAATTAGCACTAATTCGGCTAAAAGTTATTTTTCGACCCAGCTGTACTTAAAAAATGTAGATAACGCCAGTTCACTCGCGTTAATGATCAGCCAATTAGATAAAGACCCCGTTGAGCTTGAATTATTAGTATCGGCCACATTTGATACCGGTCACTATAAGCGAATAGAACTACAAAACCCTAATGGTGAGGTGATTGTTAAACGCACGTTTACCGATGAACTCGAAGCGACGGCTCCGCAGTGGTTTAGAGCAATGTATGGATTAAATGTACAGCCAGGGGTTGGGCAAGTAAATAATGGTTGGCAGCAGTTTGGTACTTTGTTTATAGAAAGCCACAGTCAATATGCTGAGCAAGCATTATGGGAAAGTGCGCTTAAACTATTTTTTAGTTTTTTAATTGTCGCTTTTTTTGCTTGTATAGTTAGTGCTTACTTTTTAAGTAGAATATTAAAACCACTAGATGATGTTGTGTATCAGGCTAATGCATTTGGTGAAAAACGTTTTATTAAATCGAGCGTTCCGCGCACATTTGAGTTTGCACGTTTAGTGCAGTCTATGAACCAATTATCTACCCGTTTTAGCCGTATTATTAAAGAAGATAATAAACGTTTAGAAGAGCTTAGATTTAAATCGCAACACGATGAGCTAACTGGTTTAGCAAATAGAGAATACTTTGGTGCAACGCTTGAGGCTCACTTACAAAAATCGAAAGATCATGCCCATGGTGCCTTATTTTTATTTAGGGTTGTTAACCTCGATCGCGTAAGTGAGGAAGTGGGACGAGTAGAAATGGTTAACTTTCTACGTCGATTTTCACAGATGTTGGTTAGCTTCTTAGAGAGCAACCAAGAACACTTTTCTGAAAATTACATTGCACGTATTTCTCACAGCGATTTTACCGTTTTATTTAGTGATATTGATGATATTCAAGCAATCAGTGAACGTATTTTATTGATGCATCAATCGTTTGTTGAAGAGTATAAAAACGTTAAGCTAGCGATACCTCACAGCTGTACTTATATTCAAAAAGACGACACGCGATTTGATGTATTAAAGCGTGCGGATGAACTTTTAAAATCATCGGGTAAACAATCTGATGTACAAGCAAAAGTAGCTCAAATCAAGCAAGAAAGTGAGCTGTTTGATAATGCAACTAGCTGGAAAAATGCCATAGAAGAGGCACTCAACAATAATAATTTAGAAATAAATACTTACCCAGTAACGAGCTTTACAGGGCAGGTAATGCAAAATCAATTAGGGTTGAGCCTAAAGCTTGGTGGGCAAGTATACCGTGCTAGTTACTACTACCAGTGGGCTAACCGATTAAAGTTATTAGCGCGTTTAGATTGGGGTTTAATTAAGGCGTTGGTGGCTCATTATAGTATTGAGCCACCAAGTGAACTGATTTCGGTTGAATTATCTGCTCAAACGTTACTTGATGATGCTGCACTTGCTTCGATTCTTACGTACCTTTCGGCGTTTCCTGATTTAGCCTCTAAAATTTGTTTTGATATTCGTGAAAGTATTGCCGTTAGCGAAATTGAGATATTTAAAGATTTTTGTGAGCAGGCTCGATGTATGGGCGCTAAGGTAGCATTAAAACGTGTGGGCCCTGAATTTACTAAAATTAATAAAATTCAGGAATTTGGTCTTGAAATGATTAAGGTTGATAGCGTTTACGGACACAATATTAGTTACAGCCAAGATAACCAAACATTTCTGCGAGGAGTGTGTACGTTAGCGCATTCTATTGGCATTAAAGTGGTGGCTCAAGGTGTAACAAGCCAAGATGATATAGATACGCTTATTAACTTAGGTTTTGATGGGGTTATTAAAGAGTAAGTAATAGGCATTAACTGTGCGGTTAATGCCCTTTTACAACTAACATTAATTGAATACGATCGCGAACTTTTAGCTTATTAAATATAGAGCTCATATGCTCTTTAATTGTGCGTTCTGTAATATTTAAAGATTCTGCAGCTTGCTTATTAGTTGCACCTGTTACAACAATATCAACTACTTGGCGTTCTCGTTTTGTGAGTACATCAAGCTCGCATGTGCTCGCATATTTAAACGGTGTATTTGATAAAGCTCCTACTAAGTTAGATAGTAATTGCCCTGGTAACCATATTCCGCCAGTACAAATTGTCTCAAGTACTTGTTCAATAATTACTTTAGTAGCAAGTGCTTCTACGTACCCCCTAGCTCCTGCTTCAAGCGCACTTCTTAGTTGATTTATTTCTAGTTCGTTGGTCATAACGATAACCAGTAAACGTTGCTGAGAATACTTTTTAACAAGCTCAAGCCAATTAGGTGTGCCGGCTAAAACCCAAATAATACTTGATGCCGTGACTCTGTGTGGTTCTTTTGTGCATATCAAACAACCAGGAAACGCTGTATGCCAGTGTTTCGATTCAAATTCAGGCTGTGTAATAAAAATACTTTGGCGCATTACTTCTCCATTTATAAAATGTTTTAACGCTCTGTCATTGCTTGCGATGTAGCTCTAAGAACCGGTTTTAAAATATACTCAAGTACGGTTTTTTTACCGGTAATAATATCCACTTGAGTGGTCATTCCTGGAATAATAGTCAGCTCTTTTGAAAAATTATTTTTGGTGGTTTTTAGTTGCACCAAATAAAAGGTATTCTCGCGGTCATCTGTAATTGTATCGGCGCTAATATGTAATACTTCGGCTTCAAGGCCACCATATACGGCAAAGTCGTAGGCACTAAATTTTATCATTGCAGATTGACCAGGCCGTAAAAATGCAATGTCTTTAGGCGGGATTTTTGCCTCTACTACAAGTTGATCGTCAAGCGGGACAATTTCCATAACATCACTACCTGGCTGTAAAATACCGCCAAGAGTATTAACTAATAATCGTTGTACAGTGCCTTTAACAGGAGAGCGTATTTCAGTTTGAGTTACTTTATCGGCTAAGCCAGATTCAGTTTCTTTAATTGAATCTAGTCGCAGTAGCGCTTCGGAGAGTTCATTGTTCCAGCGGTTAATCATAACGAGCTCAACTTCGGTTACCTTATTTTTAGCTTCGTTAATGGCCGAAAGACTCCTATTTATAACTGCTTTGGTTCTGTTTATCTCGCCGTTTAAATCAACTATTTGACGCTCTAAACGAATAATATCTATATCCGAAATAGCACCGGTGCGTAACAATGGGCGGGTCACTTTAAGCTCCCTGTTTGTTAAGCGTAGCGCGCTGGTATGCTGCTGAAGTGCCGCTTTTGCTTCAATATAATCTTGGTGTCGCTGCTCTAGTTGGCGTTTGTGAATACTTACCTGTTGCTCCAACTCTTGGCTGTTACTCAAATAAAGAGAGCGTTCGTGTTGAACCACCTGAGGCGCATTTTTTATAACATCTTCGTTAAATACGAGCTCCTTTTTTTGAGTGAGCGCTCTGAGCCTCGCAACTTTTGCACTTAACGATTCAACCTTGGATTGATTTTCCCTAAAGCTAGAAATAAAGCGGGTAGGGTCTATTTTAATGAGTACATCACCCTCGTTTACTATTTGGCCTTCTCGGACATTTATTTTTTCGACCATACCACCATCATAAGATTGAATAAGCTGTAATTTATTAGAGGGAATAACCCGTCCCTCGCCACGAGCAACTTCATCCAAATTAGCAAAACCAGACCACACAATAAGGCATATAAACGTTAAGCAAATTAAATAAAGTAGTAACCTAGCGCTTGCTGGTTCCTGCTGCATTTTTTCCCACTGTGCATCTACTACCCAGTCTTGAGTATTTGGCGGTGAAATCCATCCTTTAAATAGTTTATTAAATACGGATGGCTTACCTTGTTTTCTTGCTTCTATTGCTTTGCTAACAGATTCAAAAGAGCGTTGTTCAAGTGGTTTTTTGTTATCACTCATGAGGCCTGCTCCACGGTTTTATTATTTAACGCCGCAATTACTTTTTGTTTTGGTCCATCAGCAACTACTTTTCCGTTATCTAAAACTATAATTCGGTCAACAAGCTCAAGTAATGATGAGCGGTGAGTCACCACGATTAAGGTTTTATCTTTAGAATAACCCTTTAAATTATTAATAATTTTACTTTCACTATTATGATCTAGTGATGAGGTTGGCTCATCTAGTAATAGTATTGGAGGGTCGTTAATTATGGCTCTTGCCATACCTACAGCTTGGCGTTGCCCTCCTGATAATTGGCGGCCTTGCTCGCCTACTTGTAAATCAAATCCGTCTGGGTGCGAATTAATTAAATCAAATAATTGGCTTCGCTCACAGGCTTCAATAATTTGCTCGTCTTTGGCATGCCAAGCGCTTATCGTAAGGTTGTCTTTTAAGGTCCCATAAAACAGGGCAACGGTTTGCGGTACATAACCAATATTATGGCGAAGCTCTGCAGGGTCAATTTGATGTATATCGTTATTGTCCATCAAAATTGCTCCTGAACAGGGTTCATATAGCCCTAAAATAAGCTTTTCTAATGTACTTTTACCTGAGCCATTACGTCCTAAAATTGCGACTTTTTCACCAGCTTTAATTTTAAAACTAACGCCGTTGAGTGCATTATGAGATTCGTCAGAGTATTTAAAGCATACATCTTTAAATTCTATATCGCCCTTTAAAATAGGGTGGCTTAACCAATGCTTACCAGGTGGGCGCTCGACCTCTTTTTCCATAATCTCATTTAGTGATTGCATTGCTATTGCGGCATGATGATATTGCGCTAAAACAGCGGCTGACTGCCCAATAGGGCCCATAGCACGAGATGATAATAAGTAGGCTGCAATTAATCCGCCTTGAGTTAGTTCACCTTCAATAACGAGGTGTACGCCTATTATCATTATTATCACGCCTACACATTGCTGTATCCACGATGCTGTATTTGATATAGAGCTAGAAACGAGTCGGCTTTGTGCGTTTACTTGCGCAATGTAAATGGTCGACTTTTCCCATACAGATTGTGTTTTACACTCTGAGTGAAAACTTTTTACATCTTCAATGTTGGTTAAACTTTCTACTAATACTGCATTTCGCATTGAGCTTGCTTTCATTGTTTGCTCTGAAAGGGCTTCAAGTTTGCGGTGTGCGGCTATAGCGTAGGCTAATAATATAAGTGCGCCCGCTATAATGGGTAAACTTAGAGGTACGCCAATAATGGCGATAACAATTAAATATAAAACTACGAATGGTAAGTCGACTAATGCGACAAGCGTTATGGAGCTAAAAAAGTTACGTACAGCTTCAAATGATTGAATATTGCTAGCAAAGGAGCCAGCTGATGATGGACGGTTTTTTAGTTTCATACCTAATACCCGCTCCATAATTACAGCCGATACTTTTACATCTATTCTGCTTGCAGCAAGCTCTACAAAATAGCCTCTTACTAAGCGTAAAACAAAGTCAGCAGTGAGTGCTATTAAAATACCAATGGCAAGTACCCAAAGGGTTTCTGTTGCATGGTTAGGCACTACGCGGTCATATACGTTCATTACAAATAAAGGCATAGCAACCGACAAAAAGCCCAACGCAATAGCTGAAATGATTACGTCTTTATAAAGTGAGCGGCACTCTTTAATTACTCCCCAAAACCATCCGTCTTTTGATAGTTTTTCAAGTACGGGTGTTCGCTCATCAAATGCAAATTCTGGTTGTGCATAAATAATTAAACCAACACTGTTGCCTGCTAATTCATCAATGCTTTGTTCGATAACTGATTCGGTAAGCTCTGGGTAAATTACACTCACCACCTGCTTATCGTAATCAATAGAATTAATAACACAGGCTTGATTGTCTTTTAAAATTAAGATGGCAGGTAGCAGTGCTGTATTAATTTTTTGTAGTGGCTTATTAACTACTTTTGATTTAAAGCCAATGCGCTTTGCTGCGCGCGAAAAACCTGATGGAGTAAGATTTCCATCAGTTAGAGGAAGTCCATTTAATAGTGCTTCTCTTGAAAACTCTTTATCATGATGGCGACATAAAACTGCTAGGCAGTCAACGAGTATGCCACCGTGATCAAGTACATCGTTTAATTCCATAAACCATCCAATGTTATGTAGAACTGCATGCGGTTGTTACTACTAAACCTAAACTCGAGAAATAAATTTAGCTTAAATATTTCAAGCCGAGTTTAGGCTATTTACATAACGTTAATTGACTTAGCTATCAGTAATTACAGCTTCGATACGTCGATTCGCAGCATTTGCTCTTACTGATATTTCGTTTACTCGAGGTTGATCAATACCGTACCCGAACGATTTAACACGTTTTGGTTTTATATCGAATTGTTTAATTAGAATTTCAGCAACGGCAAACGCACGTTTTTCAGATAGTTTGCGGTTATATGTTCGATCTCCATCTAGAGAAGCATGACCTTGTATTTCAACCTGCTTATTTGGGTTTTCTTTTAAAAAATCTGCAAGCCGACTAATTTCTTGAATATATTGAGACCTTACATCGCTTGAGTCAGCAGAAAAAGGGATACCAATCTCTATATTCGAGGTTGATGCGCTATAAATTGTACAGCCAGATAAATCAACATTAGTGGACAGCGGCGTACTCGGACAAGTGTCTTGCTCGTTTGGTACGCCGTCACCATCATCATCTAAAAAGCTACTTTGTGTAGTGTCGGTTTCCAACGGTATATCTAAGTACCTTGGCATAGCGGTTACACTCATGTAGGCATTATCTTGCTTCGCTTTTTTTTGTAGAAATGCCTTGCGGCTAAAGGTGGTTGCTACATCGTAACTCGGACAAATATTTTGTGCGTTATGCACAATAGGATCGTCAGTTAGCTCTTTTAATGTAGGGTATTTACCTGACATTACGTCAAGTGCTGGCAATAATTTCCCCATTTCTTTTAGCATAGTTAAAATAGCCGATTGGCGGTCGTATAGCGCAACTATGTATGAACGTGTTGATTGGAACGATTCGTTTTCGGCATCAAGTACGTCTAGTAGAGTTCGTTGGCCTATATCAAATTGATCTTTATATGCAATTTTAACTTTAGTTGATGATTCGCGGTGTTGATTAAGCGCTGGCAACTTTTGCTCTAGTATAGTGACGTTGTAGTAGGCAATTTGCAGACTTTGACGAATATCAATACAGGCTTGATCTCGTTGATATTTTGCAATGTTTATATCTTGATAAGCTTGTTCTAAATTAGCGCTATCAAGACCACCGTTATACAAGTTATAACTAATATCTATGCCGACTCGCGCTTCTGTTCTGGTTTCATTTTGACCAAGCTCATCTCTATCTTGGCTACCGTAGCGGGCAGATAAATCTACGTTAGGATGAAAGGCCGCTTTTTGTGCTTTGGCGTTCGCCTTTTGCGCTTCAATATTATACAAAGAGGCATAAAATGAAGGGCTGTTTTTGTAGGCGACGTCTAGCGCTTGGTTAACCGAAATTGGTATATTGTTTTCATCAAGGTCAGCTTGCTTTATATCGTTCATAGGTAGCTCACCTACAACTCTTAGGTAGCGAGCGCTTACATCATGTAAATTTGAGTACTCCGTTAATACATTAGATTGCGCTAGAGATAAACGGCCACTAATTTGTTCTAGGTCTGCTGCGCGCGCTACACCGGCGCTTACGCTTTGTTCTATTTGTTGGTATACAGACTCGTGCTCTTGTAAATTAGCTTCTGCAAGTTGTACTAACTCTTTGAATTTTTGTACGTCAAGTAGTGCAATCGAGGCTTCAAGTGCTGTTTGTTCTGTTTGAGAAATAAGCTCAAAGTACCTAATAAGTTGAATACGTTTAAAACGGTCAACTGTATTAGATGTTCTAAAACCGTCATAAAGCATTTGAGTAACGCTTAATTCGGCTGTATTACGGTTATATTCTTCTTCAATACCGTAATTTCTTCTTTCATATCCTGCACTTGCTGATACATCAACACTTGGTAAATAACCTGAACGGGCAGCATCCACTCCATAAATAGAAGATTTAAAAGCATGCCATGCTTCTTGTACTTCAGGATTGTTTTCAATCGCTTTACTTGAGACGTATGTAAGTGGCATTGCTGATTGTTCGTTTGCATGCACGTAGTTTGATAAAGTTACGGTTGCAATCGCTAATCCGATTAACATAGTCCCTTGATGCTTTTTAAAAGTGTTTTTTATAATCATTTCTTCCTCTTAGATCCTGTTAAGACCGAAAATACTCTTTTAAATATTTAGTAAAGGAGTGCTAATTTTGCAAGTAATCTTTTCGGGTAGCATGAAAAAAAATTTCTACCACTTTTTTGTTGATTTTTTATTTTTGAATATTTCTTCTAAACCTGTACTTGAGTCCAGTATCTATGTGCTTTTTTTGTTCTACCTTTAACTTATTAGATTGTTATTTTAAAAAGTTTGAGGGTACCTAAATGGAAGCAAATCAACTTGTAGTTATTGATATTCAGGGTTCGGCGGGTATTGTGTTGGATGATGGATCAATAAGAGCGTTAAACGTGGGTGACATTATTACCGTAGGTGATTTAGTTGTTACTGCTATTAAGTCGTCGTTACAAATAGATGTGCAAGGTGAAACCTTATCTATACCCGCAAATCAAAAGGTAAAAATAACACCAGACCTATTAGCTAAAGAAGCAAGAGACTCTAGCGAAACAACTGTTTTTGATGAAAGTTTAGATGAAGCAATCGCAAGCTTAGACTTAGGTACAGAGCAAGACTCATCAACGGCGGCTAATTCAGATGTAACAGATTTTTTAGATGCATTAGAGGGTGATGGGGACATTTTAGATAATTTAGAGGCAACAGCCGCTGGTGGCGGTAATGCAGCTGGTGCAGATGGAGGTAGTTCGTTTGTACAGTTAACCCGAATTTCTGAAAGTGTTGATCCTAGTAGTGTTACTTTTGATTCTTCTTTTGATCAAAACGCTACTGAAGCTTTTAATTTAAGAGATACCTCTGATGGTATTGTGCCTGATGCAACTTCGGCTTCTATTTCACTTAATGAGCTGGGCGTTACTAATTCATCACAACCAACAATTACCGGTACGAGTGAAAACTTAATTGGCGAAACGGTTAATGTAACGGTAACTGATGTTGATGGAAATTCTCAAGTAGTTAGTGTTGTGATTGGCCCTGATGGTACCTTTGAAATAACTCTACCAACTCCGGTTGCTGATGGCCCTGTGACCGTTGTTGTTGAAGCGACAGATCCTGTTGGCAACCCTATAAACGACACTATTTCTATAGAAATTGATACAACACCTCCGCTTATTGCTATTGATCCTGTTGCCGATTCTGCTTCGCAAACAGTGACAGTAACAGGGACTGTATCTGGGTTGAACACTGGGGATAATGTGTCAGTCACGTTAACGGATAGTGCAGGTACGGTACAAACAATTGTTACTCAAGTTGATGCGCTAGGAAATTGGGTTATTACTACTACCTCACCTTTATCTGAAGGAGAGTTTAACGTAAGCGCAGTGGCGATTGATGCCGCTGGAAATCAAGCTGTAGATCAAGCTTTAGCGAATGTAGATTTAACTGCTCCGGTAATCACAGTAAATGTAACTGATGAAACAAATAACGCAACACCACCACTTGTTGGAACAACAAATGGTGTTCCTGAAGGCACGCAAGTAACAATTACTGTTACAGATAGTGCAGGACAAATACAAACATTAACTGCGGTTACTCAAGCCGATGGAAGCTGGAGTGTAGAAGTTGGGACTCCTTTACCCGAAGGTGATTTTACTGTTGATGCACAAGTAAGCGACAGTGTAGGAAACTTAGCATTAGCAAGTGATTCAGGAGTAATTGATTTAACGGCGCCTTCGGTACAAATTAATAATATTAACGACACTCAAGACACCACGCCAACGATTACAGGTAACGCGCAAGATGTACCTGCAGGCTCTATTATTAGTGTGGTTATTACCGATTTTAATGGTCAAACTCAAACATTATTAACCCAAACAAACGCTGATGGTGATTGGTCTATCGACGTAACTACGCCATTGGCTGAAGGGCAGTTTGAGGTTGATGCAAGTGTAAGCGATGCTGCAGGTAATCAAGCCCAAGCAAATAACCAAGGTGTTGTTGATTTAACAAACCCAGATATTACCGTTACTGCAATTGCTGATACTAACGATACTACACCAACATTTGTAGGTAGGGTGGAAGACGCTCCTGCGGGCTCTGTTATTACAGTATTAGTAACCGATATTAACGGTAACGTACAAACTTTAACTACTTTATTAAATGAAGATGGCACATGGAGTGTTGATGCTAATGAAATCTTGCCAGGTGGTGAGTTTACAGCAACTGCGTCAGTAACCGATCCAGCAGGTAATGAGGCTACTGCGCAAACAAACGGCGAAATAACGTTTGCTCCTATTTCAATTCAAATCGATGCAATTGCTAATACTAACGATACCACTCCATTTTTAAGTGGTAACACCGGTAATGTGCCTGCTGGTACAACCATTACTTTAACTATTACGGCAAGCGATGGGAGTACATTTACATTACTTGCAGTGACGCAAGCAGATGGTTCGTGGACTGCACAAGTAACAACCCCTCTACCTGAGGGCGACTTTACAGTAGTTGCTGCTGTTATAGATGACTCGGGTAATGAAGCGCAAGCAAGTGCAGTAGGTAATGTTGATTTAACGGTAAGCATTAATTTTATTATTGATACTAACGATACAACACCAACAGTTAGCGGCTCTACCCAAGACGTAGAGCCTGGAGCATTAGTAACCGTTACATTTACAGGAAGCGATGGCGTAGCAGAAACCGTGCAAGTAGTTACTGGTGCTGACGGAAGCTGGTCAGTTGAGGCAAGTAATGAATTAGTTGAAGGCCAGTTTAGTGTGGTTGCAACTGTAACTGATGCTGCGGGTAATACAGCTTCTGCAAGCGAAACTGGAGAGATTGATTTAACCGATCCTGCAATCACGATTAATCCTATTGAGGATACGAATGATGTAACCCCATCTGTAAGCGGTAACGTAATTGATGTACCTGCAGGGACCGAAGTTACATTAGTAATAACTGACAGTGAAGGCAATGAACAAACACTCACAACACTTACAAATGCCGATGGTACATATACAGCGGATATTATTGCAGATCTCAGTGAAGGTGATTTCATAGTAACAGCAAGTGTTAGCGACACTGCAGGCAATAGCAGTACGGCAACTGTTACGGGTACGGTCGATTTAACCGCACCAAGTGTCACTATCAACAATATTGCAGATACAAACGATACAACACCTATTCTTACCGGCTCTACCCAAGGATTAGCATCGGGCAGTGAAGTGACTTTAACTGTTACCGATAGTCTAGGAGTAGAGCAACAGTTAGTGACTACTATAAGTGCTGATGGTACTTGGAGTATTGAGATTCCAACTGCTTTAAGTGAGGGGGATTTTACAGTAACAGCTAATGTATCTGATAATGCGGGTAACGCAGCTCAAGATTCACAATTAGGCTCAGTTGATACCACCCCTCCTTTAGTTGCAATAAATGACTTTGCTGATTCAAACGATACAACGCCTACATTTAGCGGAACAACTAGTGATGTAGATCCGGGTAGCCTTGTTAGTGTTTTAGTTACTGATGCAAATGGTGAGTCTCAAACATTGACGGCGGTTGTGTCAGAAGATGGAACTTGGCAAGTAGGTGCAACTCAAGCTGTTGCTGAAGGCGACTTTACAATTACGGCAACAGTAACAGACGCTGCGGGTAATGAAGCAAGCGATACCGGTACTGGAACAATTGATTTATCAGCTCCAATTATAGCAATTAATGCAATCCCAGATAGCGCCGATACTACTCCAACAATTTCAGGTTCCGTACAAAATGTGCCAGCTGGAACAACGGTTACGTTAACATTGACGGACGCTGGTGGTAATACACAAACAATTACAACACAAACGCTAGCTGATGGTACTTGGACAGCTGATGCTATTAATGAGTTAGTTGAAGGTGACTTTAGCGTTAATGCCATCGTTAGCGATGAAGCAGGTAACCAAAGTGAAACTTTAGCACAAGGAACTATCGATAATACCGCACCAACTATTACGATTGATGCACTCGCTGATAGCAATGATACAACACCGACAATTTCTGGCACAGCAACGGGCGAGCCAGAAGGCACCGTTGTTACTATTACCGTGACTGATGAAGCAGGTAACCCACAAACCATCACCACAGAAGTACAAGTCGATGGCACCTTTAGTATTGATGTACCAAATGAATTAAGTGAAGGTGAGTTTACTGTTGAAGTATCGGTTACCGATACAGCAGGTAATGAAACTACCGCAACAACAACGGGAGAAGTCGATACTGCCGCGCCAACGGTTATGATTGACCCAGTAGGTGATACTAACGACACCACCCCAACTATTTCAGGCACCGCAACAGGTGAGCCAGAAGGCACGGTTGTTACTATTACCGTGACTGATGACGCTGGTAACGAACAAGTTATCACTACAGAAGTGCTCGCTAATGGCACTTTCACTGTTGATGTACCGAACGAATTAAGTGAAGGTGAATTTATTGTTGAGGTATCGGTTACCGATACCTCAGGTAATGAAACCACAGCAACAACGACGGGCGAAGTTGATACTGCCGCGCCAACAGTTACTATTGACCCCAGTAGGTGATACTAACGATACCACCACCAACAATTTCAGGCACCGCAACGGGTGAGCCAGAAGGCACATTAGTTACAATTACGGTAACTGATGAAGCAGGTAATCCACAAATAATCATCACTGAAGTACAAGCCGATGGCACCTTTAGTGTAGATGTACCAAACGAATTAAGTGAAGGTGAGTTTACTGTTGAAGTATCGGTTACCGATACAGCAGGGAATGAAACCACAGCCACAACAACGGGAGAAGTTGATACCACAGCGCCAATAGTTACTATTAATGCGCTAGGCGATACGAGTGATACAACACCAACTATTTCAGGTACGGTTAGCGGGGAGCCAGCTGGTTCAACCGTAACTTTAACCGTGACCGATGCTAACGGTGAATTACAAACAATTACAGCACAAGTAATTGCTGATGGAAGTTGGACTGTAGAAGTGTCCGCGGCTTTAGCTGAAGGAAGCTACTCTGTAGATGCAAGTATTAGTGATAGCGCTGGTAATGAAGGCACAGCAAGTGCTTCAGGCACAATTGATACAAGCGCATTGACCATTACCATTGATATTATTGGCGAAACTAACGATCAAACACCTCAAATAAATGGTGATACTTTTAATGCACAAGTTGGCTCTCAAGTGGAAGTTCAGATCACTGACTCAGCGGGTGCAGTAATTACTTTAACCACAGTTGTTGATGAAAACGGTCTTTGGAGTGTTACTCCGCCTGCAAATTTAGCTGAGGGCACCATTTTAATTAGTGCAACAGTAACAGACATAGGTGGTGGAACGGCTAATGCAGAGCTTGATGCTGTAATTGATATTACGCCTCCAACAATACAAGTTAATGAACTAGAAACTAGTAATGACACTACTCCAATTATTTCAGGTAGCACAACAGACGTAGCTTCAGGCACAGTTATAAATTTAACGGTTACTGATTCTCAAGGGGTTGTTCGTACATTTAGCACTACAACGGATGCCGATGGTAATTGGAGTGTTGAACTTTCTCAAGAGTTGGCCTCGGGCGATTATTCTGTAGAAGCTGAAGTATCTGATGCTGCAGGAAATAGCGCTTCAACTACGGCTACCGGTAATATAGACACATCAGGACCTAGCTTAACCGTTGACTTTGAAGCTGTAACCAACGACTCAACGCCTACTATTTCAGGCACTAGTGATGCAGGCGTTGGTACCAGTATCACGGTTGTTATTACAGATGAAAATGGAGTTGAACAAACACTTAGCACCACAGTAGATGCAAATGGTAACTGGGAAGTAACTCCACAAACAGATTTAAATGAAGGTGATAACACCATCGAAGTGAGTGTATCTGACGAAGCAGGAAATACGACAACAGTTACAGATACAATTACGTTAGACACACAAGCGCCAATACTCACCATTCAAAACGTAGGCGATGTCAGCGATTTAACACCTGAGCTGCAGGGCACTAGTAATGAAATTGGCGGCATCGTAACACTGACCATCACCGACAGCCAAGGCGCTGAGCAAACCTTCACCACCACCGTTGAAAGTGATGGCCACTGGAATATTGAAATTCCAGGTGCCCTTGCACAAGGTGACTTTAGCGTTGTTGCCAGCATCACTGATGCTGCAGGCAACGACACCACGGCCAACAGTAGTGGTAATGTAGATACCATTACACCGGTTATCACCGTTGATGCACTGGGTTTAGGCAACGACAGCACCCCAGTTGTTAGTGGTACCTCAACAGAGCCTGAAGGCACCGTTGTGAATATTGTTATCACAGACAGTAACGGCGATGAAACACCAATTACAGCCACAGTCGATGCGAACGGCAACTGGCAAGCAATCAGCCCTGAATTACCAGAGGGCAGCTACAGTGTGCAAGCCAGCATTACCGATGCCGCAGGTAACACCGATAGTGCCGTGCAATCGGGCACCATTGATAGCCTCGCGCCAACGCTTGTGCTTGATACCGTGGGCGCAACGAACGATAGCACCCCGACTATCAGCGGAAGTACCAATGCGCCAGCGGGGACTGTTATTAGCATCAGCGTGAGTGATGGCACCACAACAGAAACGTTCACCGCGACAGTACAAGCTGATGGCAGCTGGTCAGCGGATGTACCGAATGCACTGAGCGATGGTGAGCTCACCATTGAAGCTAGCGTTAGTGATAACGCCGGTAATACCACTACATTAAGTGAAACCGCAACACTCAACACCACGGCCCCAAGCATTAGTATTAATGCACTGGTTGACACCAACGACACCACGCCAACCATTAATGGTACAAGCGATGCAGTAGATGGCACTATCATCAGCTTAACGTTTGAAGACAGTGCAGGGAATATTACGACTGTTGATACGACCGTCACCGGTGGCGTATGGAGCGTTGATGCACCAACTGATTTAGCCGAAGGCGAATATACTGTCACCGCACAGGTAGATGATGGCCTAGGTAATATCGGCAGTGCCACCGAAACAGGCGAGATTGACTTAACCGCACCAAGCCTTGTTATCACCGACAACGGTGTAGGCAACGACACCACGCCAACGATTGCAGGTACCAGCGATGCACCGCAAGGCAGTGAAGTAACCATTGTTGTCACCGACAGCAACGGCGCAGCGCAAACAATAAATGCCACCGTGCTTGCTAATGGTACGTGGTCAATTCCTGTACCGGTAGCACTTGCAGAAGGTGCATACACCATTAGTGCGAGTGTAGAAGATGCCGCAGGCAACGACACCACCGCTACAGGCACTGGTGAAATAGATACCATTGCACCGACCCTTGTACTTACCAGCCCAGGCTCAAGTAACGACGTAACCCCAACCTTAAGCGGCACCAGTGATGCGGTTGAAGGCACCGTGATCACCTTCACCGTAACGGATGATTTAGGGGGAGAGCAAACGTTCACCACCACGGTTGATGCTGATGGCAACTTCTCAGTAGAAGTACCGACTGCATTAGCTGAAGGGCCTTACAGCATTGAGGCGGCTATTAGCGATGTCGCGGGCAACAGCACAGACATCACTGGCAGCGGTAACATTGATACCACCGCACCAAGCATTACCGTAGATGCGCCAGTATTAACGAACGACAGCACGCCTACAGTGACAGGGACTAGTGATGCACCTAACAGCACCATCACGGTTACGTTTACAGATGCAGCAAATACCACTCAAAGCATTGATGTACAAACCGATGCAAGTGGTAACTGGAGTGCAACA
>NZ_BADV01000044.1:0-5860 GCF_000238895.1 Pseudoalteromonas sp. BSi20429
ACGCACTTGTGACGCTACAAAGCGGCTTTTAAGCGCTTCTTTATTTACTTGGTTTAACCCTTTTGAATCCTCAGGTGTTACACCTGCATTAGCTGGTTTAGCCAACAACGCTTGATCAAAATCGTAACCCGTTAGTGTTGTTGAGTTTGCAAGACGAATAATATCAATTCCAGTTGCAAGGTATAAATAGCCATCAGGGTCGACTAATGACCATTTATCATTATATTTAGCCGTTCTAAAATAACCAGTAGCTTCTAATTTTGGACCTTCTGCCCAGCCACCAAAGCGTGAGCGATTAGTAGGGCGTTTAGAAAGTAACTGTGCTGCTTCTTGTTTTTTGTCGCTCAATAGCTCGGCTTCTGAATGTACCTTCCCTGAAAATTCTTGTTTTGCATTTTGGCCAAATTCATCAACAATCTTGGTTAAAAAAGCAGTATTAAATTGAGGGTTTTTACGAAGTGAAATAGATTTTATTGCCAGCTCTTTGTCATGCAATGTACTTTGCACGCTAATTGCTATTTTAGCGATGCCTTTTAAGTTAAGATTTTTTTTACCCCACATAGAAATAAACTGTACCTCATCAGACTCCCACGTATCTGGGTTAGAGCGAAGTCCTGAGGTAAAGTTAAGTTCTACATTTCCTTTGCCATCGGGCGTTGCAAGGTCGTGGCCGTCAAGTTTTGCGTAATACGTGTTGTATCCACCTACTGGCACATTAACGCTACGCGTATAGTTAGCACCGTCAATATCGGAGATATCTAAATAAATTTGTACAGAGTGTGTTCCTGGGTTTGCCAATTCAAAGGCAAGATTAAAATCACTAAATTCACTCCAATCCCAAGGTTTTTCCGGTGAAAAAACAATACTGGCGTACGAATTTTTCTTAGATTGAAATGTCACATCTAATACAGAGTTTCCTGCCTTTACAGTGGCTGCATTACTTTTGTATTGAACTGGGGTTAGCTGTGTGTGTGCAGCATCAGCAAATAAATACATTAATGTATCTGCTGAATTAACCTCTGTAGGCTCATTGGTTGGTTTTTCAACCTTGATTTCTTGTTGGTTACAGGCACTTAGCGCAAGCAAGAGCGATGTGAGTAGTATGTTCTTTTTATATTTCATTGCTGTTCAACCTTTAATTACAATTTAACATACCATACAACAAAAAAACAAAATTGAATATTGTTGACAATATGCAATTTGTGTTTTTGTGTGTCATTTATAATAAACTTTTGATTTTGTTTAACTAATTTTTAATGTTAATTGTAAAATAATTTAAGTTAAAGCATGATTTCTTAAAATAGATGTTGCAAGTGCGTTAATTTTGAAATAGTCTCGAAGTCATTACCCATGGTTAATTGTTAACAATGTTGGGTTTTGACACTAGCACTCGCTTTATTCTCTATATAAAGCAACACACAATGATAACAACAAAGTTGGATAGAAGTATGAATGGTAGTAAACGTAATGTGTTTTTCTTTGCATTTATTGTCGCCTTTGGCGGCTTTATATTTGGATTAGACGCTGCTCTTATTTCAGGTACGGTTCGTTTTGTATCGGCAGAATTCAATTTATCAGACATTCAAATAGGCACTGTAGTGAGTGCGCCTGGTTTTGGTGTGCTATTTGCTTTAGTC
Organism: Pseudoalteromonas sp. BSi20429; assembly: GCF_000238895.1. Taxonomy (NCBI): domain Bacteria; kingdom Pseudomonadati; phylum Pseudomonadota; class Gammaproteobacteria; order Alteromonadales; family Pseudoalteromonadaceae; genus Pseudoalteromonas; species Pseudoalteromonas sp. BSi20429. Next base: position 1,638 of record NZ_BADV01000044.1, read on the forward strand.
ATTACCGGTTACATATGCAATATGTTTGGCCGAAAAAATACTTTAATAGGCATTGCGTTTATATACATACTGTCGGCAATTGCATCGGTTTTCGCGCCAAGTTACGAGCTATTAGTTGCTGCTCGTTTTATAGGTGGATTAGCATTCACGTCTTTATCAGTCGCTGCTATGTATATAGGCGAAGTTGCACCGTCTAAGTACCGTGGTAAATTAGTGTCTATGATTCAAATAAATATTGTTGTTGGATTATCCGCAGCGTATTTTGCTAACTACTTACTTGTTGATTTAGCTCACAGTAATTTTGAGTGGGTAACACAGTGGAATGTACAAGATAATTTATGGCGCTGGATGCTAGGCGTTGAGATTATTCCTGCTATTTTATGGTTTTTATTATTATTTACTATTCCTCAAAGCCCGCGTTGGTTAGTTATGAAAGGCAACGAAACACGCGCTATAACTATCTTGCATCGTTTAAATAAAAATACTGAATTGGCCCAAGAGCAACTTAAGAGTATTAAAGAGAGCTTGGTTGATTACAGCGAAACAGGTGGGTATTTTTCTTCATTTAAACAACTACTCGAAAGTCGTGTTCGCGCCGCTGTCATTATTGCTTTTACTATTGCTATTGTGCAGCAAGTGACGGGGATTAACGCCATAATGTTTTATGCTCCAACGGTGTTTGAACAACTGGGAGTCGGCACTGATGCGGCTTTTTTTAACGCTGTTTTAATTGGTTTAGTCAGTATTGTATTTACTGTGGTAGCTATTGCTTTGATAGATAAGTTAGGGCGCAGACCCCTTGTTATTTGGGGATTAGCAGCTGCAACAATTAGTTTGTTTATGTGTTATTTAGGCTTTAGCCAGGCAGAGTATAGTTTGTCGGCTGAAGATATAGCCTCGTTTTCAGCGTTAAACTCTATTACAGGACTGGAGCACATAATTGGTACTGTGTATCACAGTGATATTGAATTTAAGCAAGCACTAGCGAGCGTACTTACTGCTTCGCAACAGCAATTATTTGAAAGCGATTTAATTTCACGCGCAGCAACTATAAACGCGCCACTTATATCATTTGGTATAGCGGGCTTTATTGCAGCCTTTCACTTTTCGATTGGGCCAATTATGTGGGTGATATTTTCTGAAATATTCCCGACTCGTATTCGAGGTGTGGCCATTCCTACCTTCGCATTTATTGCCAGTGTAATTAGCTATTTTGTTCAGCAGTTTTTCCCATGGCAGCTAAGTAATTTAGGCGCTGCAAACATCTTTTTACTTTATACCGTATCGGGTGTTGCCGGCTTTGCATTGCTATTTAAGTTTATGCCAGAGACTAAAAATAAATCGATAGAAGAAATTGAAGTCTACCTAGAAGGCCTACACACTAAAAAAGTACAGGAGGGTGTGTGAGTACTTTACTCGCTATTGGTGAATGTATGGTCGAGCTAGTACCAACAGGTATTAGCGAATGCAAGCAGTCTTTTGCGGGCGATACTTACAATGCTCTTGTGTATGCAAAGCGTTTTGCAAACACACTAAATTGCGCGCTATTTACAGCTGTAGGTAGCGACGTACTGAGTGCCAATATGCTCAAATGTTGGCAACAAGAAGGTATTAGCACGCAAAACGTGATTACAACAGCAGACTATAACGTGGGTATTTACGCTATTTCAACGGATGCTGATGGTGAGCGAAGCTTTGATTATTGGCGTAATCAATCAGCAGCGAAGCATATGATGAGTTTATATACTCAAAAGCCATTTAATTTAGGTTTTAAAGAATCAGACTGGGTGTTTTTCAGTGGCATTAGTTTAGGTATTTTAGATGATGAATCTAAACAAGGTTTACTCACATTATTAGCTGATTTAAAAAAACAAGGCTGCACAATTGCGTTCGACCCTAATTATCGCGCGCGTATGTGGCAATCAAAAAGCCACGCTATTGAATGGCTAGAGCGTGCTTATGCGCTTAGTAATGTAGTTTTACCAGGTCTTGATGATCACCGTGTGTTATTCGGTCATTCAAGCAGTGCAGAGATTGTTAAGTACTGTACACAATTTGATATCGACGAAATTGTTATTAAAGCTGGTAGTGCCGGGATGCAGGTTTATTGCAAAGATGATCTTAAAGCGTCATGTCCGTTTACACCCGCTGCAAAGCAAGTTGACAGTACAGCGGCTGGCGACTCATTTGCCGGAACCTACTTAGCCGCCAGAATGTGCGCACAAACCCCTCAAAATGCATTAGAAATGGCTGACAGTGTTGCCTCACAAGTTGTGCAGCATCAAGGCGCGATTTTACCTCTTGACGTATACCAGTCGCTAAATATAAGCCTAGGTAAGTAAGGAATTAACATGTCTGATAAAAAATTAAGTTTAGCAAGTAAGCGTGCAATAGAGCGTGGCTACGACAAATATGGCCCGCAGTGGCTGACAGAATTTGATGTGGAACCGTTGCTGGGTGATTTTGCCTATGAAGAAGGAGTTATACGTCGCGATCCTTCATCTGTTTTATACATTGATGGTGTTTATCATTGTTGGTACACCAAAGGTGAGGGGGAAACAGTTGGTTTTAATGCACAAGACTCAAGTGCAAAAGTGTTTCCTTGGGATTTAACGCAAGTTTGGCATGCAACGTCAAAAGACAGCATAACGTGGCAAGAACAAGGGGTCGCTGTGAGTCGAGGGGACGCTGGTAACTATGACGATCGCGCTATTTTTACCCCTGAAGTATTTGCGCATCAAGGTAAGTATTACTTGGTGTATCAAACGGTACAAACACCGTATACCAATCGCCAATATGAGCATATTGCTATAGCGCATTGCGATACCCCTTTTGGTCCTTGGATTAAATCACCTGAACCTATTGTTAGCCCAAGTAAAGATGGTCAATGGCACGGTGATGAAGATAATCGCTTTGCAGTAACAGCTAAAGGTAGTTTTGATAGCCATAAAGTACACGATCCGTGTTTGGTGTTTTTTAATAACAAATTTTACTTGTATTACAAAGGTGAGACCCAAGGTGAGGGAATGAACTTTGGTGGTCGTGAAATCAAACACGGTGTTGCTATTGCTGATGATGTATTAGGGCCTTATGTTAAATCGCCTTACAACCCTATTTCTAATAGCGGTCATGAGGTCGTTGTTTGGAATTACAAAGGTGGTATTGCTAGTTTGCTAACAACCGATGGCCCTGAAAAAAATACTATTCAATTTGCTCAGGACGGTATTAATTTTGAAATTATGGCGCATATAAAAGGCGGTCCAGAAGCAATTGGCTTATATAGACCTGCACAAGGGTTTGATCAAAACACAGCGCCAGGCATTAGTTGGGGCTTGTGCCATAAATACGATGCCAGTTGGAACTGGAACTATATTTGTCGTTTTACTCCTCGTAAGCAAGTGCTCGACGCCGGTACCTTTCAAAACAGTAACTAGGGAAAGTAAACAATGAGTGAGCAACAAAATCAATTTGACCCGACAGAGCATCCACATCGGCGTTTAAACCCATTATTAAATGAATATGTGTTGGTGTCGCCACACAGGGCTAAACGCCCATGGCAAGGTCAAGAAGAAAGTGTAGATATTGAGGTTAAACCAGAATACGACGAAAGCTGCTTTTTATGTAAAGGCAATACGCGTATCAACGGCGAAGTAAATCCAGATTACAAAAACACCTTTGTGTTTACTAATGACTTTGCCGCCTTGCGTGAAGGTGTGCCTGATGTGGAGCAAACCGATCCCCTATTTAGCATGCATACAGAGCGTGGCACTGCGCGTGTTATTTGTTTTTCGCCTAATCATGCAAAAACACTACCAGAGCTCAGTGTTTCGCAAATTACAAATGTAGTAAGCACATGGCAAGAGCAATGCCAAGAGTTATCAAAAACTTACAACTGGGTTCAGGTGTTTGAAAATAAAGGCGCTGTAATGGGATGCTCTAACCCGCATCCACATGGTCAAATTTGGGCACAAAATAAATTACCGAGTTTGGTTGCACGTAAACATACAAACCTTAGTAACTATTATAAACAGTATGGCAGTAGTTTATTGCTCGATTACGCAAAACGTGAGATGGAATTAAATGAACGCGTAGTATGTGTAAACGATGATTGGCTTGTGGTTGTTCCTTATTGGGCTGCATGGCCATTTGAAACACTGTTATTACCTCGGTTTGCAGTTACTCAAATGATAGAGCTGACAGACGCTCAACAAAGTACTCTAGCT
>NZ_BADV01000043.1:0-63397 GCF_000238895.1 Pseudoalteromonas sp. BSi20429
GAAATTATTAAAAATATAACAACTCGTTACGACAACTTGTTTCAGTGCTCGTTCCCTTACTCTATGGGCTGGCATGGCGCGCCTTATGATGGTCAAAGCCACTTATTTTGGCAATTACATGCGCAGTTTTTACCGCCATTACTACGATCAGCCAGTGTTAAAAAATTTATGGTTGGTTACGAGATGATGGCCGAAGCACAGCGTGATATTACACCCGAGCAAGCTGCCACTATTTTGAAGAAACAATCACTAACGCATTATAAAGAGAATACTAAATGAATGTTGAACAAAGCGCACGGTTAGCTTTTTCAAACCACTTTGGACGCGATGCCGACTTTGTTGTCAAAGCCCCAGGGCGTGTTAATTTAATTGGTGAGCACACCGATTACAATGACGGTTTTGTACTGCCTTGTGCCATTGAATACGCTACTTACATTGCAGTGTCACCTCGAACTGACGATGTAGTAAATGTACTTGCACTTGATTGCGATAACCAAACCGACAACTTTTTAGTAAATAAACCGCTTAATAGCCACAGTACGCAAACGTGGAGTAATTATGTTCGCGGCGTAGTTGATGAACTGCAAAAACGAAATCATAAACTCAGTGGCTGCGATATATGCATCACAGGTAATGTCCCGCAAGGAGCTGGTTTGAGTTCATCGGCTGCACTTGAGGTAGGTATTGCTTATGCATTTAATCACTTATGCGAACTGTTTATTGAGCGCAAAGATATAGCCAAAATTGCACAAGCCGCTGAAAACAATTTTGTGGGCTGCAACTGTGGAATTATGGATCAGCTCATATCGGCGTGTGGTCAGCAAGGACAAGCATTGGGTATAGATTGCCGCTCACTTGATTTAATTGAAGTGAGTATTGACCCAAAGATGACCATTTTAATGGTTAACTCAAACGTTAAACGTGGCTTGCTAGATAGTGAATATAATTTACGCCGAGAACAATGTTATGCAGGAGCAGAAGCCTTGTCTAAACCGAGCTTGCGGGAAGTAAGTATTGGTGAGTACGAAAGTAAAAAGCATACCCTTGACCCAAGTGTAGCTAAACGTGTTGAGCATATAGTGTATGAAAATGTGCGCACATTAGAAGCTATGCAAGCTTTTACTAATAACGATATCGCCAAACTAAGCACACTAATGGCACAAAGCCATGCTTCTATGCGGGATTTGTTCGAAATAACCACCTCCCAAATCGACACTCTTGTGAATATTATCGCAAAAGTAATTAATGAACACGGCGGCGTAAGAATGACGGGCGGTGGCTTTGGTGGTTGTGTAGTGGCGTTTGTTCCTAATTTTTTGGTAGAGAATGTAATTAGTGCTATTGAAACGCAGTACGAGCAACAAACAGGATTAAAAGAAACGATTTACACAAGCGTACCTTCAGCTGGTGTATCACTTATAAGAGCATAAGGACAATCTAATGAAAAAAGTACTGGTAACAGGAGGCGCGGGATATATTGGCAGCCATACTGTTTTAAGCTTATTAAAAGATGGTTTTGACGTAGTAGTAATAGACGATTTAAGTAACTCGAGTCGTGAATCGCTAACTCGCGTAGAAGCGTTATCAAAGCGAAAAGTTGAATTTATTCACGCCAGTTTACTTGATAACGATAAGTTGTCTGCCACGTTTAGCGAGCATAAATTTGATTCAGTTATTCACTTTGCAGGTTTAAAAGCGGTAGGCGAATCCATAGAAAAACCACTTGAGTATTATTATACCAACTTGGTGTCTACCTTAAATTTATGCCAATGCATGCTTAAATATAATGTTAATAAACTCGTGTTTAGCTCATCAGCTACAGTTTATGGACAAGGCGCCTCGATGCCTTATACCGAAAGTTTACCTCTAGGGCGTGCAGCAAGCCCGTATGGGCAAACAAAGGTAATGATTGAGCAAATACTACAAGAAATAGTAGCCTCAAATACTGGTTTGCAAGTAGCAAGCTTACGCTACTTTAATCCTATTGGGGCAGATATTAGCGGCCAAATAGGGGAAGATCCATTAGGTATTCCTAACAATTTAATGCCCTTTATTGCTCAAGTTGCTGTAGGTAAACGTGACAAATTAGCCATTTATGGAGGCGATTACCCTACTGAAGACGGTACATGTGAGCGTGACTATATACACGTTAGTGATTTAGCCAATGGTCATATTAAAGCCCTTAAATGGCTTGGCGAGCAACACCACAGCTTATATGAAGCATTTAACTTAGGCACTGGTACTCCTTATTCTGTGCTTGGCATAGTAAAAGCATTTATTGAGTATACCGGAGTTGATATTAACTTTGACATTGTAAAGCGCCGCGATGGCGACTTAGCTGCTTTTTGGGCTGATTCATCTAAAGCTCAGGGTGTTTTAGGCTGGCAATGTAAGTATACCCTTGCAGACATGATGAAAGACACGTGGCGCTGGCAAAGTAATAACCCTAATGGCTACCCAAATGTATAACCCCCTTACGTAAAAACACTGTCTACACAAGGCGTCTTATTAACACACAATAATAAAGGTAACTAAAATGAAACGCAGAGGTTTTTTAAAACTCAGCGCCGGCCTACTAAGTTCAAGTATGTTAGGTGGTTGCAGCGGCTTATTTGCATCATACCGAGGTGACTTAACCTCAACTGCACCATTAGATAATACAAATTTAAGCAAGCAAGTGTGGCTCGGTAAGCATTTTTGGGGGAACAGACTTCAAGACTGGCAACGCATAGGTAATGAGCTATTATGTACTCGAGAAGAAAAAGATTTTGAAGCGCGTACCGTATCGTTACTCACTAGGCAGCTTAATAGCTCTTTACAAAGTGGGCGTATAAAAGCCACCGTACGTAATTTAACGCCGAACGAAAAAGGCTTTTGTGGATTTTTATTAGGGATTGGTAAAGGTGAGCTAACCGCTAAAGGTGCTGCTTTAGCGCAGCGAGCTGGTGGCGAAAATGGCGGAATAATTGCGGCCTTTGACAGTTTAGGTAAATTATCATTTAGACAGTTTGATGATGAAAGCAAAGCCCTTGATTTTACTATTATTAATCGTACTCCATTTAATATACAACAATATAAAAGCGGCGATAAAATAACACTCGATTGCCATTTAGACCCAATAGATGCAAACCATTTTGATATTCGTCTTGTGGCAAGTAACACAAATACTGCCGAGGAGTTAGGATTTGCAGTACTTCACAAAGTCCCCGCAGATCAACTGCAAGGAGGTATTTCGTTATTAAGCTCCTCAGAGCCTTTTGTAGCAGGCGCTCGTTGGGGGTTTAGTGATATTGAAACCGGTGGAGGTAAAATAACTCTAAATAATGCCAATACCTTAGGCCCCGTTATGGGGTGTATGTATAGCGTTAATCAGCAGGTACTCAAGCTATCTTGTCAGTTAATGCCTATTAATATTAAAAAGTTCTCACGCGTGGAGCTGCAATATCAGTTTGAAAACCAATCGGATTGGCAATATGCAAGTACAGCAAAAATTGAAGATGGTTTTGTAGCAAGGTTTAGATTAAGTAATTGGGATTATTTAAAACAAGCTCAATACAGAATTGTTAACCCACAAAAGCCTGATGACACTTTATATTCTGGAACTATTGCTAAGGACCCACAAAGTAGTAAAGAATTTACGATTGCATTGTACTCTTGTATTATTCCTACTTCTAAAAGCTTAGACAACACACATTACACACGCCTTATTAGTAACGAGCGCGATTTAGGACGTTACACCAAAGACAATATTTTATTTCCTCACACTGAACTTGTAGAAAATGCTAATTACCACAACCCTGATATGTATGTCTTTTGTGGCGATCAGTACTACGAAACATACCCGACTCGCTATGGTCGCCACACCAAAGATGCCAAACTAGATACCTTATATAAATGGTACTTATGGTACTGGGCGTTTGCCGATAGTATAAAAGATAAGCCTACACTTGTTTTAGTTGATGACCATGATGTGCTGCAAGGTAACTTGTGGGGCGATGGTGGCGATCACTCCGATATGCTAAAAGAGGAAGACGGCGGTTATAAGTGGGACAAAGACCTTGTTAGAATGATCTACCGTATGCAAAATGGGCATAATCCGGACCCTTATGATCCCACACCGATAAAATATGATATTCCGGTTAGTTATGCTGCATTTGAATATGGTGGTATTAGTTTTGCGATGGTTGAGGATCGTAAATTTAAAACGCCACCTGACTACAAAGCGAATAAGCTTGCCACAACGGGTGAGTTATTAGGTAAACGCCAAGAAGCCTTTTTAAAAGACTGGCAAACTATGCACCCGGGTAAACCTAAAATATGTATTACAGCTTCCATGTGGGGGTCGCCTCAAACCGATGAAAATGGCAAAGCATTAATAGATTACGATGCAAATGGCTACCCGGCTGATGGGCGTACACGCGCAGTAAAACTAGTAAGTGACGCTAACGCATTAGTAATTGCGGGAGATCAACACCTCGGATTGCTTGCCTATCAAGGAATCAATACTTTTGATGATGGCAGCTTGTTTTTTGCAGGCCCAGCTAGCGCAGCATTTTGGCAGCGATGGTTTGAACCCCACGCACCTTTACCAAATCAGCGAAACAACGACAAAAACACCGGTGATTTTACCGACACGTTTGGCAATAAAATGCGAGTTCTAGCGGCAGCTAACCCTAAAGTTACGCATAAACTTTTTGCTAAACAAAATACAACGTGGGGTAAGTTTTTAGCTGACAGAAACTTAAAAAGTGAAGGTTATGGGATTATTAAAATAAACCATGCAAAAAAATATTATCAATTAGAGTGCTGGGAGTGGAATACAGATCCATCAACAGAAAAGCAGTTTACTGGTTGGCCGTATATAAAAGAATTTTGATTAGGCTAGAACTATTGACGATAAACTCTGTGTAAATATTTACTTTAACACTGTTACTTAAGAGCAATTTAATGCTTACGCATTAAGTTGCTTTTTTATAATCAAATAAATATTGTTAACAAAATACAGTTGACAATTGTTTGGTTATTATATTATTGTTTACAAAAGATTAACCTGACAACATAATAATACCTTAGAAAGGGAACACACATGACAATCATCAACAAAGCGTTCAAGTTGAGCGCGATTACAGCTGCAGTACTTGCAACACAATTGGTTTACGCCAAGCAAGACGAAAGCACACAAGAAAAACCGAAAGTAGAAGCCGATATTGAAATAATTGAAGTCAGCGGGTTAGCCGCCAGTCTTAAAAAATCTATTAATGATAAGCGTTTTGCTGAAAACGTTGTTGACTCCATAAACGCTGAAGACATTGGTAAGTCCACTGATCAAAACATCGCTGATGCGCTTTCGCGTGTAACTGGTGTATCAGTACAATCCGTTGATGGTGAAGGTGCACGAATATCTGTGCGTGGTGCTAACTCACAACAAAACAATATTAGCATGAATGGTGTGCAATTAGGTTCTACAGGTTTTAGCCAAGGCGTAGACTTATCGCAGTATTCATCCGATATTTTATCTAAAATTGAAGTGGTAAAAACACCGAGTGCAGATCATGAAGAGGGTTCGCTAGGCGCAAATATCAATCTTTCGACTACAAAGCCGCTTGATTTAAATTATGAAATTTCCACTATGACTTTAGAAGGCAGGTACAACGATTTATCTGATAAAGAAAATTATAAAATATCGGGTACGATGTCGAAAAAGCTTTTTGACGATACCTTTGGCGTGGTTTTTACTGCAGTTAAAGAGACTAACGAATACCGAAAAGACCAATACTCTGCTACAGAGTGGACAGCAGTTCAGTCGCCTTTAGCAACAGATACAAATGGCAACGTTGTTGAAAATGCGGTAGGTATTACACCTCGTTTAGTTAATTATCAGCTTTTTGATAGTCAAAATGACCGCACCAGTATTAACTTAGGTTTGCAGTGGCGAGCAAGTGAAAACACAGAGTTTAACTTTAACGCAAACCTTGCAAAACAAGACGTTAATAACTCAATGCATGGTATTAATACGCGCTCAATGGAAACTAAAAACTTAGTTGAAGGTGAAGACCCAGGCCTTTCTGGCGTGACAGCTAAATTTACTGATCCTGAAGCTAGCTGGCGTACAATCGATTTAAAAACGAATACATTTACTAAGTTTATCAACCGCTTTGGTAACGGTGGTTTAGTGCAGTCAGAAGGTGAATTTGAAAATAAAAACCAAGTTTACTCACTTGATATGAATCACGGTTTTAGTGACTCATTTTCGATGGAAGCTGGCGTTGGGTACTCTAAAACGCAGCAAATACCAGAAAACTCAGTGTACGTTGCACTGCAAAATTTTGCCAATATTAGTGCATGGAGCTTAGTAAATGTGCCACCAGAGGATATGGAGCCTGTTGGTTATGACTGTACAGCAGGCGGTCCGTGTAAATTAGTTACAGGCACCGGCTTAATTGATTACGGCGAAAACGACACTTTTGGTGACCCAACAAATCTATGGGATAACTACAGCACCACGGGATTTAATCCGGATGAGCTAAAAGCGCAGCATTTATCGTACATGGGCAGAACCCTCAACGAAGTCGAAGATGAACAAAAGTCGCTCTTTGTCGATTTTGATTACGTGCTTGACACAAGCTATGTACGCTCAATTGAATTTGGTGCAAAATGGTCAAAACGTACAAAATATGTAGATGCTCAGCAAGGAGCCTTTAATAGTGTAGGCGAGGGGGTTGTAGTTATAAACCCTGCAACAGGCCAACCTGCAGTACTTGGTAGCGGTTTAAGAGATATTTCTGGTGATTTAATAACCGACGGTGAAGGGTTTCCTGTTGACGATTTTATGGCTGATTTAGGTTATGGCCGCGACAATGTAACCGACGGGTGGAATCGATTTTCGGCTTTTAAAGCATTTGAAGTAGCTTTAGGGAGTCCAGAAGTTGCTTTTGCCACAGACGATTCAAACACACGCAATACAGAGCTAGATAACTTAGCATTTTACACCAAGCTAAATTTCGAATTAGCAGATGGACGTGTTACAGGTGATGTGGGTGTGCGTTATGTAAAAACGACTGTAGAAGTGCAAGGTGCATCGGGTGTACAGTTTGCATTTGACCCTTCAAATAATGCTCGTTTAATGGACCCATTTAAATTAGCAGAGTTGCGTGATACTAGCTTACCACTGTGTGCTGCAACGCAATTTTATGGTGCAGATTACAACGAAGAAATACGCTGGTCGAGAACCGATGGTCTAGGCTACGACACAAAAGGCACTATTGATAAATCAGACGATGTGGCTATTCCTGCTCAAGGCGCGTGTCATGATCCTAACGCTGTACGTGGTAATCCAAATGAATCTGAGTGGTGGTTATGGCGCCATTCTGATGTATCAACCGAAAAAAACTGGATATATGGCGAGCGTAAATTTGATGCAAATGGAAACTTATTACCAACAGAAGACAGAAGCTTACGCTCGTTTGCAGTAACTGGTGAGCACGACTACGATTTGTTTTTACCCAGTATCAATATTAACTACTTGCAAAGTGAAGACACCATTATTCGTTTTGCAGCATCTAAAACAATGGCTCGTCCACAAATAGATTCACTACGTCCTGGTTTTAAAGTAAGAGAAACACAATGGGGCGGTGAAAACCGTAACAACTCAATTACGCTTACCAATCCTAAACTCGATCCACTTGAATCAATAAACCTTGATTTATCATATGAATGGTATTTCAACGATTCGGGATTATTAGCAGCATCATTATTTTATAAAGACATGACAAACTTTGAAGAGTCTGAAACGATTGTTACCTACATGGATGACCTACGTGGAGTGGGACTCGAAGAGGGCGAATCTTATAACCCAGACGATTTAGTACTTATTGCAGGCCAAGATAGCTTAGAAAAATGTATGCCTAAGCGTTTTCAAGGTGGCCAGGATTATCAAAAAGAGTGGATGTATTCGGGCGACTTAGAGCAAATGTGTGCCAAATTTAACACCACCCGAATTAAAAATGGTAAAGGGGCAAGTATTAAAGGGTTAGAGCTTCAATATATGCAGACCTACGATAACTTACCTGGTATTTGGTCGGGCCTCGGCTTGCAGGCTAACTATACATTTCAAGACAGTAAGTACGATCAAGAAGTATCATCTATTGATGACAGCGTAAAACTACCTTCATTAGCGGTAGCGTATACACCAGAGCACAGCTACAACGTAACAGGTTTTTGGGAAAAAGACGGACACCAAATTCGTTTAGCGTATCAAGGCACTACAGATCAACTTGTACAACGCTCATGGGAAAACGGATCGCTGTGGGAAGAAGGACGTAAAACACTCGATTTTTCTGCAAGTTATAAAGTAAATAACTACATGACTGTATCGTTACAGGTAGCTAACGTAACTGATGAAGGCGTAAGACAATACTTTACCAGTCGTTTCTTAAATGCTGGTGGCCAAACGTTTTCTGAAGGCAGCCCGCTTGAAGGCGATGCAACTAAATCACGTACTGTTTACGCATATAAAACAGGCCGGACATTGAGACTTAATACCCGTATTAATTTCTAAATTTTTAATCTAATAAAAAGCCCGCAGCATTTCTGCGGGCTTTTTTATTTTTTTAATAAAAATTGTGTCATTTTGATTTCTCAAGACAATACCTAGCATGAAATAAAACTTATAACTCGTTAGATAAAACAACAATAAAGGGTAAAACATGTTTAAAGTATTTTCTAAATGTACGCTGGCAACAATAGTTGTCACATCGTTTTTTGCTGGTGCTGATCAACCACGCGAACTTGACTCCTCAACATGGCAATTACAGTGGAATGATGAGTTTAATTATGCGAATGCTGAATTAGATAAAAACTGGGTCTCTCAAAATGGGCCGACAGAAAACCCATGGGTATTAAGTAGTCGCTGGCGCGATAATGCACAAGTTAAAGACGGAATACTGCACTTATTAGCGAAGAAAGAACCTCGAGGTGGCCAAGACTGGACGACAGGTAATATTTGGTCAAAACGCTCATTTCATTATGGCTACTTTGAAGCTCGCTTTAAATATGCCGGTGCCTATGGCACGAATAACTCATTTTGGTTTTGGCCAAAACAAGGGGTTAAAGATGGCTTAAAGGCATGCGAGATTGATATTAATGAAGGCCATTTCCCTAATATAATTAATACCAACGTACATAATTGGACCGATACTTATACACTACCAAATGGCCGTGTTACTCACAGTGATAACCAGTTACACCACACTTTAATCGGCAAGCCTGATCACACTGTTGAGTTTAACAAGCCAGTTAAAACTAAAAAAATACGATTAACATCGACTAATCCTACGTCTCTTCATATTTCTGAATTTAGAGTCTTTGCGCCTAGCGCTCAATACCCTGATGCATTTGACGAAGAAAAAATAAAGAATATAAGTAATTTAGCGCAAGCTGACGATGTTTCTATAAAAACGAATGGGTTATTTAATAAGTTAATATCAGAAGAGTCTTTTGCTATTGATGGTAATCCGCAAACACGCTGGGTGTCAGAAAAACATGGTGAAAAGTTTTTAGAACTCAGTTGGGATAAGTCGCATGAAATTGGCGCTATTCAATTTATTAATGGTTGGCTGCAAGAGCATGGTGTTGATAAAGGTGCTTATCGCAATTTAATTTCCGATTACAACATCGAGTATCACGATGGAGAGAATTGGAAAAAAATCACCTCATATAATGCCGCTGACGTTGCTGATTTTTCAAAAGAGTTTCATACCTATGGACTTGAATGGAATAAAGATTACTTTAATTTTTATTTTGACGGTGAACTCTATTACACAATGAGAAATGATGTCTGCTTTAGTGAAACAACGATGTTATTTAGTTTAGCTATTTTAAAAGCGGCGATTGCAGGTCCTGTAAGTGATGATATTGATGGTACCAGCATGGCGATAGATTGGGTTAGGTACTACACCCGAAAAGAAAATAGCGAGGACTAAGGCTATGCATATTATTGATATAAGTGTAGTCGTTATATTTTCTTTATTGATCATTGGGTGTGGCTTAAGTTTTTCTGCTGCTGGAAAGAATATGAAAAGCTTTTTCTCTGCGGGAGGTGCGCTACCTTGGTGGATGAGTGGGTTGTCACTGTTTATGAGTTTCTTCTCGGCAGGTACATTTGTTGTATGGGGAGCTATTGCATATAAGCATGGCTGGGTGGCGATTACTATTCAATGGACTATGTGTTTAGCAGGGGTGTTGATTGCTTTATTTATTGCGCCTAAATGGCAGAAAACCGGTGTATTAACCGCAGCCGAATTTATTAAGCAGCGCCTTGGCTTAAATGTACAAAGAACTTATACCTATATTTTTCTCTTAATTGCGAGCTTTTCGACTGGTGCTTTTTTATATCCAGTGGCAAAAATAGTTGAAGTCGCTACGGGTTTATCTCTTGAATATACCGTCATCATTTTAGGACTATTGATCTTAGCCTATACCGCTGTTGGCGGTTTATGGGCGGTGATAATTACCGACATTTTGCAATTTGTGGTGCTCACTGCAGCGGTATTAATTGTGGTACCGCTATCATTTGAGGCGATTGGCGGCATTGAGAACTTTATCGACAAAGCACCTGATGATTTTTTTAACTTAGTAAATGATGAGTATTCATGGGAGTTTATCTTTGCCTTTGGGCTCTATAACTTATTTTTTATTGCTGGTAACTGGTCTTATATTCAACGCTTCACCAGTGTGAAAACACCAAAGGATGCAAAAAAGGTTGGGGGACTATTTGCGATTCTTTATCTTATTTGCCCAGTAGTTTGGATGTTAGCCCCGATGATTTATCGAACGATGAACCCCAGTCTAGTTGGGTTTGAAAGTGAAGGGGCTTATTTGCAAATGTGCAAAGAAGTATTGCCAGTAGGGATGCTTGGATTAATGCTAGCAGGAATGGTATTTGCGACATCAAGCTCAATTAACACGTCTTTAAACATCGCCGCAGGTGTTATCAGTAATGACATATATAAAAATATAAAACCAGATGCTTCCCAAGCTACGCTAGTTAAGGTCGGTCGAATTGCAACTGGCGTACTCGGTCTAATTACGATTATTGTTGCGTTACTAATTCCCTTACTTGGTGGTGTAGTTGAAGTGGTAATGACCATGGCTGCGCTCACTGGCGGACCGTTGTTTTTACCACCCATTTGGTTGCTTTTTTCTCGTTATCAAACTGGGAAAACGATTTTAATAACCACTATTTTTAGTTTACTGGTGAATGCTTTTTTTAAGTTTGTGAGTCCTTGGTTATTTGATTTTAGCTTAGATAGAGCGCAGGAGATGATGATGGGGGTGTTATTTCCTGTATTGATGCTAACTGTATTTGAGTTGTACTTAAGAGCACAAAGAAAAACACCTGCGTGTTATGAAAACTACTTAGTCGAATTAAGCCAAATTAAACCGACGGCCGAATTAATAACTCCAGAAAAAAGCGCGGATAACAATCATGGTATTCGAGTTTTAGGGTTTGGTATTCTCTCTACTGGCGCGATTATGCTTTCGTTGGCCGCAATTGCAACCACCGGAAAAATCGAAATAACAGTAATAAGCAGTGGCATTTTTATATTAGGGGGTGTTTTAGTTTTTAAGTTTAGAAGTAAGGCAGTAAAGGTACGTATCAATGAGCAATAGCAATAACAAATTAAAGCAGCAAAGTTATCCATGGGATATTCCAGCTAAAAAACCAGCACGAGAATTGAGTGCTGCAATGTCGAGGTTGTATGACAACTATTTAACCCCTCGTCCGGAAGACAACCCTTTATTTACTAGCTTTAAGTACACTGAGCTCACTGGGTTTAGCTATCATAATAATGATGGGACTATTTCAAGACGCGACCCATCTAAAATTATCAAAGTTGATGGTCTTTATTATGTTTGGTACACAAAACGGTGCACTCAATTCCCACCAAAAGGGGCGCAGCGCTGTAATGAGTTGACTCCCTCCACTGATTGGGATTTATCCGAAATTGGCTATGCCATCAGTATTAATGGATTTGACTGGGTTGAACAAGGTATCGCCGTCACTAGGCCCAAGCACCCGCAGTTAGGTTGGCGCTCGGTTAGTACACCAGATATCTTGATTTATGAAAATAAATATTATCTTTATTATCAAGCCTTTAATGAAGCTAGCGGTAAGAAAGGTGATCATTGTCCGGTAACACTATCAGTTGCCGATACGCCAGATGGACCGTGGTTGCCACATGGCGAGGTTATTATTGAAAATGGTGAGCCGGGAAGTTGGGATCAATTCTCGATTCATGACCCTTATTTATTAATTTATAACGGAAAAATACATTTATACTATAAAGCCGCCTACGGAGATAGACCCGATTACTTAGTGGGTAATGGCTTGGCAACCGCGAATAATCCTTTTGGGCCTTTTGATAAACACCCTCTGAACCCTATTTTAAACTCAGGCCACGAAACTACTTATTTTCCGTTTAAATCAGGAATAGCTGCTTTTACTATCAGAAATGGCAATGAAAGTAACACTATTCAATATTCACCTGATGGGGTGAACTTTTCGATTGCCGCGGTGACATCCCTCATGCCAATTGCAGCAGGTCCTTATGTTGCCAATGCATTTGACTGTGAAAGCAAATCAAACGGGATTGAGTGGGGCTTGTGCCACTTTTCAGACAAACAAGCGCGCAATAAACACAGTTTTTTAGCCAGATTTGATTGTAGTTTAATGGTAAATGAGCTTGAAAAAGAATTAAAAGTTACGGATGTACCTCACCAGCCTAGTGTTTATTTTGCGCAGTCATTAAGCCCAGAATTAAAAAATAAACGCTCATATCAAAAACAAGAAAAAGAGATCAAGAGTTATGATTAAGCAAAACTTTAATGAAGCTGCACGTGAAAATAAGAAACAACAATTAAATACTCAGTTTGTTGTTGCCGGTGGTGGCTTAGCAGGTACATGTGCAGCAATCAGTGCGGCGCGAGCGGGTAGCAAGGTTGTGTTAATTCAAGATCGTCCCGTACTCGGTGGTAATGCGTCAAGTGAAGTAAGATTATGGGCGTTGGGGGCAACATCGCATATGGGCAACAATAATCGCTGGTCACGTGAGGGTGGGGTTATTGATGAGATCATGCTGGATAATCTTAAGTTAAACAGACATGGTAACCCATTAATTTTCGATACCATTTTGCTCGACAAAGTGATTGCCGAAAAAAATATTACCTTGTTGTTAAATACCTCTGTGTTTGATGTAAATAAACAGCACAGCACTAAGATTGCCAGTGTAGAGGCATTTTGCAGTCAAAATTCTACTCATTACATTATTAGTGCGCCGTTATTTTGTGATGCGACCGGCGATGGCCTTGTTGCGTTTAATGCTGGAGCGGGGTTCAGAATTGGTGCTGAATCAAAAGCAGAGTTTGGTGAGCTGTTAGCATCTGATGAAGAGAACATGGAGTTGCTTGGCCATACATTATTTTTCTACAGTAAAAAAATGGATCAGCCTATTAGTTACAAAGCTCCTGATTTTGCTTACTCGTATGAACAAATAGAGGCGATACCTCGCTGTAAAGATATTGCCGGAAGTGACTCTGGTTGTAAGTTTTGGTGGATAGAATTTGGCGGAATACGCGATACTATTTATGAAACGGAGGATATCAAATGGGAGCTTTGGAAACTCGTTTACGGAATTTGGGACTATATAAAAAATAGCGGCAGGTTTGATGATGTCGAAAATCTAACCTTAGAATGGGTAGGTACAATTCCTGGAAAACGCGAAAGCAGGCGCTTTGAAGGGGAATATATGATAAAACAGCAAGATATTATTGAGCAAACCCAGTTCAATGATGCTGTATCTTTTGGTGGATGGGCGATTGATATTCACCCCGCTGAAGGCATATACAGCGAACGACCTCCTTGCTCTCAATATCATTCAAAAGGGGTTTACCAAATACCGTACCGCTGCTTTGTTAGCCGTGATATAGAAAATTTATATTATGCAGGACGAATAATCAGCGCAACACATATGGCGTTTGGTTCAACACGAGTTATGATCACCTGCGCACACGGCGGACAAGCGGTGGGGGCAGCTGCTGCTATGTGTAATAAACTCAATATCACACCCAAAGAGCTATTACAGCCAGAACACATAGCACAGTTACAGCAAAACCTGAATCTAAATGGCCAAAGTATCCCTGGGATCCGTTTAGATAAGCACAATAATTTAGCAGCCCAAGCCTCTATTACTGCATCGAGTGAATTAGTGTTCAATGGTTTTCAACCTAGCGGCAGTAGAATGCAATTAGATTCATCGTGTGCACAGTTGGTTGCTTTTGCAAAAGGCCAAGGACCAACAATTAGCATAACGGTTTTTGCTCATAAAGAGACAGAGTTAACGTGTCAATTGCGCACTAGTATCAAGCATGAAAACTATACGCCAGATGTTATAAATAAAACTATCAGTTTGTCTGTCACGGCGGGCGAAAGTACGCTCGAATTTGATTTTAGTGATTGCAGCTTAGAGATGCAGTACGGGTTCATTTGTTTTTTACAAAACAGTGATATAGAGCTTGCTACCACAGAGCAGCTTATTACGGGCACTATGGTTGTGTTCAATAAAGTTCACAAAGCGGTATCAAATAAAGGCAAACAAACAGTACCTGAAAATAGTGGTCTTGAAGAGTTTGAATTTTGGACACCAGCGCGGCGGCCAAACGGTCAAAATTTGGCAATCGGTATATCTCCCGCCATTCATAATCACCAAGCGACGCAGGTAATTAACGGCTTTGTGAGGCCTTGGCTACAAACGAATGCATGGGTTGCTGACTTAGCAGATCCATCGCCAACCCTAAGGTTAGTATGGCCAGAAAAAGTAACGATGAGGCAAATAATTCTTTATTTTGATAGTGACTTTGACCATGCGTTAGAAACCGTATTAATGGAGCATAACGAAGACCAGGTACCTTATTGTGTGCAAACCTATACAATTAAAACAGATTCTGGTGAGGTAATTGCACACGTTACGGGTAATTATCAAAGTATTAATAAAATCGATTTAGTAGAGCCTATAACAACGCAACACTTGATTCTAGAATTCGCTCATCCATCTAAAAATGTGCCTGCAGCACTGTTTGAAATTCAAATTAAGTAAAGGGAATTGAATAAATGAGTTTATGGCTAACAGGATTACATATACGACTTGAAAAGTGCGCTCAGCTGTTTGTTCTTATATCCTTTATTTTTTGCCTTGGTGGTTGTCAAAGTATCAGCGATGAACAATCTCGACTTAATTATTTTTTAGTCGGCAGCTACACAAATGAGCCTGATCAGGGCGTTTATTTAGTTTCTTATAACGAAAGTGATGATCTATTAATTAACGAACGCGTCGTTGTATCGGCAACCGATCCAAGCTATCTAAATTGGCAACCGACAATAAATAAATTGTATAGCATTGGCAGAGGGCTTGATAAAAAATCTGTTATTAACGTGTATGACTGGAAAAGTAACGCGTTTACAAAGCTTAAAACGTACCCGATTGAAGGAAAAGGGCTATGTCATATTAATATTTCGGATGATCGCCAGCAGTTAGCTGTTGTAAATTACACGACAGGTAATAGTGAACTGTTTAATATTAATAAGGCAGGATTATTAGTATCACGGGGTCAATTTACTAATACAGGAAGTAGTATCACGCCCAGACAACGAAGTGCTCATTTACATTTTTCGGGGTGGGATAAGCAAAGTCGCTATCTGTATTTGACGGATTTAGGCACAGACGAGATTATTGTTTTTGATAGCTTAAAAAGTGATTTTACGCCAGTACACCGCATTGAATTAACGCCGGGGGATGGGCCTCGCCATCTTGCTTTTCATCCGGCTAAAAAATTAGTGTTTAGCTTAAATGAATTGAGTAACAGTATTAGTATCTTCAATATATTACAAAATGGTGCGTTATTACACGTTTCAAAAACAAATATAATGCCCGCAAAAGTTGGCGAGCAACAAAACCTTGCATCGGCAATTCGTATTTCTGAGGATGGTCGCCATGTTTATGTGGCTGTGCGCGGTGAGAATGCAATTTATGGTTATCAATTAATCGCAGAAACCCGACTACAATTAATTAATAAAGTCTCAAGTGGCGGTTTACATCCTCGTGATTTTAATTTTTCAAAATCACAAAAACAGTTATTAGTGGCTAATCAATATAGTAATAATGTTGTGATTATTAAGCGTGATTTAGCATCTGGGAAGTTATTTACGACTCAAAGTCAATTGCAAATTGACGCACCATCTTACGTCAGTTATTTCAATTAGGACTCTGATTTGAAAGAAAATATAATATCGTTAGATGGTAAAAGTGATGGTTCTATAATTGACGATATATTACAAGGCAATGTTGCTGCATATTCTCTGTTAGTTGAGCGTTATCAGTCTGCTGTGAGGGCCTTTTTAGTTATTCGACTAAATACCCCTCACGAAGCAGAAGATTTAGCACAAGAGACCTTTATTATTGCTTTTAAAAAAATCGCTGAGTTTAACAGTGAAAGTTCCTTTTTAGCTTGGTTGAGGGGGATTGCTGCTTATTTATTAAAAAACCATCAACGTAAACACCGAGCTGTGGCATTAGGCAGCGCTGATGAGTTAGAGCACTTAATAAATCAACACATTGATGAAAATATCCATGAAGGGGTCGAGCTTGATATGTTTGATAATTTAACTATTTGCCTTGAAAAATTAAGCGAGAAAATGCGCAATTTATTAACTGAACATTACACATTAGGCGTTTCATTGGCTGAGCTATGTCGAAAATATGAAGATAAACATTCTACTATGACTATGCGCTTATTTAGAATTCGTCAATCATTGAAAACATGTATTGATAAAAGAATACAGCAGCAGCAACGATGAGCATGACTGAACAAATGACGAAGCACCAACAACAGCTATTAGCCGCGTATTTGGCTGGCGAAGATGTTGCCGACGAATTGCTTGAAGCCTGTCAGTATGATGTTAATTTACTTGCACAAGTGAGTAAATATGTGACGAGTGAACGTTTATTAAAAGCACATCATCAATCGGATACGCGACCAGACAATTTTACCCGCAGTGTAATGGCAAAACTAAGCGAGCAACAAAAAACGATTCGGCCGAAAAGTACAATGAGCTGGTTTTCAAGCCCGTATGCGCTTGCTGCAAGTATTATGCTTTTTGTCAGCGTTATATTTTTGGCAGAGCACTTGGACTACACAAATAAGTTTGCTGAAGTCACAAAAATGACTGCTTCGCATAACGCTAATTTTTCTGTTGGCAGTCAATTAGGTCAAGGAGATATTATTCTTGAGCATGGTTACAGTGAAATTTTACTCGAAAATGGCGTGGTACTCGTTTTAGAAGCGCCGGTTAAAGTGAATTTGCAATCCAGAGATAAAGTAACGCTTCATCATGGTAAGTTAGTGGCCCGAGTACCACAAAATGCAATTGGCTTTAGAGTTGATACCCCAAGTTCAGAGATAATAGATTTAGGCACAGAATTTGGCGTCGAAGTGTCTAATAGCGGTGAATCTCAAGTACATGTGCTCAATGGTGAAATAAAAGCGCGTGGCAATAAAACGCAGTCTTATCAACATGTGAAAAAAGATCAGGCATTAGCGTTTGATTTAAATCATCAAATTACCAGCTTTGTTAGCGTACCTTCTGATTTTATGCGTGTATTACCTGGAGACTCAATAGAAGAGCCTCACTTATTACATTGGTCATTTGATGATAAGCAGCAACATAATTATCTCTCCAGCGGCCGTGGTATTGATGGTCAGCAGTATGTAGCCAAAGATAAATCTCCCATTGATGAACAGTTAACAGAGGTAGCGGGTGTATATGATAAGGCAATTAGCTTTAATGGTGAAAATAATTGGTTAGAAACACAGTACCCAGGTGTTGGCAGTGATAACCCCAGAACGGTCGCCTTTTGGCTCAAAGTACCTAGTGATTTTTTACCGGAAAATGCATACGGCATTGTGAGCTGGGGATTACAGCAAGATTATTCAGCGTGGCAAATTTCCCCTAATCCAGAGTCAATTGACGGGCCTTTAGGTAGGATCAGAATAGGGACCTATAATGCTCAAATTGTGGGTAATACCGATCTGCGAGATGATGAGTGGCACCATATTGCAGTGGTTTTATACGGTGGACTAAAGAGTAACTTAGCGACACATGTTTTGCTATATGTTGATGGTAAGCTTGAAAAAACGCAGAAAAAGTCAATCGCTAAAGTCGCAACAAATTTACAGCACCCAGCCTCTCGGCCACTGACGATAGGAAAAAATATTGGTTACATAGAAGGCGCAACACATGAGAAGCAAATGTTCTTTAAAGGCGGACTCGATGAGCTTTATGTAGTAGAAGCGGCGTTGAATCAACAGCAAATAATTCAACTAATGACTCATAACCAGTTAAATGAATAAAAATATGTGTCAGAGTGCGTTTTCATAACATTACCTATTACTCGTTAAAGTATAAGGTAATAAAATGAATAAAATAATTAGATGCTTATCTATCTTTGTATACTCAACGTTAGTTTTAAGCGGTGAAGGTGTTGCAAGGGAATTTGACTTGCAACACGATAACAAGACTATTTTAATTGACGATTTTGAGCACGCTAGTAACAGTTATAAACTAACAAATAAAAATATAAAAACGACACAAGTAATTAAAAATAAAAATAAAGCATTAGAGCTTTCGTTTTCCACTAAGCATAAATTCTCTGGGATCACACTCAAACCGAATAAGTTATGGGATCTGAGTGTTTTGGGCAATAGCGCTTTATTTTTCGATGTTTCAAACGTAAGCGACTTTCCAGTGATGCTCAGTGTGAATATCACAGGTAAAGATAAACAAGTCCAAAGACGTACAATTGGGCTAACAACTAACGAGCACGCTACATTATATTTTGAGCTCAACTCCCAGACTTTAAATGTTGATACAGGACTCAGAGACACTCCTGCTAGCTTTAAAACAGCCGCACGAAAAATGATCTTGAGAGGCGCTAAACTCAATGTAGATTTTAGCCAAGTTGAAAGTATCGCTATCTATACAGAAACTCAAATAAATCCAACGGCTGTAACCGTCGATAATTTACGATTCGAAACGATACCCGATGCAAAACCAGATTTTTTAACAAACATAGTCGATAAATTTGGTCAATCTACACAGGTCAACTACCCGTTAAAGGTCAGCTCTGAACAACAACTAAGAGCAATCGCAAATAAAGAGTTAAATGATTTGTCGAAAGTAACCCCGCGGGCGGATAGAAGTAAGTTTGGCGGTTGGAAGCAAGGGCCTAAGTTAAAGGCAACAGGTTTTTTTCGTACGGAAAAAGTAAATGGCAAATGGGCGTTAGTTGACCCCGAAGGTTATTTGTTTTTTTCCTCAGGTATTGCCAACGCGCGAATGGCTAACACAACAACATTTACAGGTGTAGATTATCGCGATGATGCGGTCAGAGCGCGTGACCCTGATGATGTAACGCCAGAAGATTCAAAGGGCTTAAATAGTAATTTAGCTAAATATCAAAAATCAGCCTACATCGCTTATCCAGACCGAAGAGCCATGTTTAATTGGCTACCACAGTATAATGATAAGTTGGCAAATCACTATAGTTACAAGCGCTCATCTCATCTTGGACCAATCCAACATGGGGAAGTTTTTAGCTTTTACCAAGCAAATTTAGAACGTCGTTATGCTCAGCAATACCCAGATTCTTATATTGATAAATGGCGCGAAGTAACCTTAAAAAGAATGCAAGATTGGGGCTTTACTTCATTTGGGAATTGGACCGATGCTAGTTTTTATAATAATCAACAAGTTCCCTATTTTGCGAATGGGTGGATCATCGGCGACTTTAAAAGGTTGAGTTCTGGTTTTGATTATTGGGGAGCCATGCCTGACCCTTTCGATCCTGAATTTGTTAAAAGAGCGAACATAACCACTCAAGTTATTGCCCAAGAAGTACAAAATAACCCTTGGTGTATTGGGGTGTTTATTGATAACGAAATGAGCTGGGGAGGAGAGGGCTCAACAACCTTACGTTATGGCATTGTACTTGATGCACTATCTAAAACGACTGCGAATAGCCCGACCAAATCAGTGTTCAGTGATATGTTAAAACAAAAGTATAAAACCATTAGCCAGCTAAATAAGGCATGGAATAGAAATATTAAGTCATGGGAAGTATTTAATAATACTGGCGTTAACTATAAAAAAGACAGTAATTTTAATAACGCTATGATTGCCGATTTGTCGTGGTTGTTAACTCGTTTCTCCGATGAATATTTTAAGGTTGTAAATCATTCTTTAAAATCAGTATTGCCTGACCATTTATATATGGGCGCGAGGTTTACTTCTTGGGGGACATCGCCAGAAGCTCGCTGGTCTGCTGAGAAGTATGCCGATGTGATCAGTTATAATTATTATCGTGAAGGACTAGACCCGATGACATGGGATATGTTGAAAGAACTAGATATGCCTACGATTATTGGGGAATTTCACATTGGTTCAGGTGATACTGGTCAACCGAATCCAGGCATTATCCATGCTGCTAATCAACGCGATCGTGCTGATATGTACAAAACCTATATGAAAACGGTTATTGATAATCCGTATTTAATTGGTGCTCACTGGTTCCAATATATTGATTCGCCAATTACCGGTCGGGCGTATGATGGCGAAAATTATAATGTTGGATTTGTAACAACAACAGACATTCCCTACCCAGAGTTAGTTGAAGCGGCTAAACAAGTTCATAAATCTTTGTATCAGCAGCGTTATGGTGATGTGGAAATTAAATAAACTCATTTAACTGCCCTCATCGATGACTTTAATTGGCATTGTTGTTGGTATTCTTTTGATGATAACTCGGTGTGTTTTTTAAATACCGTTGAAAAGTACGCTGAGTTATTAAACCCTACCGCATAGGCTTCAAGGTAATCACGATGAATATCATCGCTACTCAGCGAGAGTTTGATAACTTTTGTTTTCGTGATGGCGCGCGTGGTTATTTTTCATATGGTAAAGCAGAACAACAGGCTTACCCTTCTCAAAAGATGGAGCGAGACTTTAAACACTATGCTGAACACGAAGGGTACTTAGTGGATACACTTGCGACTCAAGCCAGTCATTTTACTGATTAATCAGTCGCCAAATAAACAACCTTTCTTTGCTGTATTATCGCTTTCAGCGGTTCATAGGCCGAGTAAGCAACGGATGCTGCTTAAGCTCAGTTTGCATATTTTATAGGCGAGGGGGAATATTAGCTGCGACGAATTTTGCTATGGATCGCCCGATTGTTGTCGTATTAGATAAGCTTAACGCACTTAAAGTTAGTGATAACACTCTAGGACATATCTTGGTTGATACATTACCTGCTGAACAAGCGAAATTAGCAAAGCTTTGGAATGAGTGGAATAAACACAATACGAATAATGTATTGCAGCAACCATGGGAATACAAAGTACAGATAGATAAGTTTTTTTGAGCAGTTAAATAAGCAGAATATTGAATTGGTAAAACAAGCCCCCTGTCGTTATTCGCTTAATTAAGGGGGCCATGAGAGTCGCGTCTATAGATCAGTTATTTAAGTTACCAATACTTATTAATTGATCTGCAGGTTGTTTATTTAAAAGCTCAGAGCTGCCATCTCGCCATGTAACGATAACTGATGAGATTGAATCTGCTTGTGCTAATCCAAAATGTACAATATTAAGTAAGCTTTGCGAGTGAGTAGCACTTTGTGAGCCAATAACTTGATATTGGTTCGCAGTTGCTGTTTTAATTTGTACTTTTGCACCATACGGATCAACCCCACTTTTTGAGTATCCAACTCTAATAAGGGTGAAGTGGGCGTGACTTAACTCAGTGGTATTTTTATATAAATGCCATTGGCCGTTATCTTCATCTCCGCTTAGTAGGTCGAGTTTTCCATCTAGGTTAAAGTCAAATGCGGCTCCCATATCGCCGTGTGAGTCTAAGCCACGTTCGGTATCAGCGTTGTGAGTGATTGTTGCTTTAAATTTGTAATCACCTTGGTTAATGAGTAAAACATCAGCAACTCGCTCTTTTAGTTCGCCAAAGCGATAGACCATAAAGTCTATTTTTGTGTCGTTATTAAAATCGCCGGGTACAACTCCCCAGTTATTACTGTTTGTTAATGCTGATAATTTAGATGAAATATCAACCAGCTTACCATTATCGTTACGTAGTAATACATCAGGAAGGGCGAGATTTTGTGGTTGCCAATCGCTTTGATAGTTTTTTACATTTTTGAATGATGCGCGTACATCCCATGCAAGGTTGTCGGTAAGTACCCATTCCACTCGCCATTTATTATTCCCTAAATACCCAATGTACCAGCCGGTTTTATCAAGCTTAGTTGGAAACCCTTGCGCTTTTTTCTGGCTAATGGTGGTGTTTTTACTAGGTGTATTTATTAGTTCTTTTTTCTCACCTATGTATACATCCATATGGCTTAATAGCTTGGCACGCGGGAAGTGATAAAAGTCACTTAGTATAAGACTTCCTGAGTTTGTGTTGTCGGTAATGAGTGTTATGCCATCGTGGCTTTTATTACCTTCATCACGCAGGTCTAGCCGTTTGCTGCCTTTATTAAACGATAGACTGTTATTAGCGATAGCGTAGCTTAGCTTTCCGCGAGCAAGGTAGTAGTCCATATCGCCGTCGTTATCTATATCAGCTTGTGCAACTGCGAGCGTGCCTTTGTAGGCTTCACTATTTGCACCTAATAGATCTTTAGTAACATTGGTAAAGGTAAAGTCGTTATTACCTTGATAAATAGTTAAATCGTTGTATCCATCAAAAGCAAAAATATCGAGTATGTCATCGTTATTGTAATCGGTTAATAATACACGCTCGGCTTTTATATTTTCAAAAGTAGCTGATGGGTGATAAGTAAACTTTCCATTACCGAGATTTTCAAAAATGATATTGCGTGGTGAGTTTTCGTGAATTAATTTTTCGGCGTTTACTTGTATAAAATCAAGATCACCATCGGTATCTACATCAACCCAGCGCACAGAGCGCCCGCGAGCCCCCATTTTAGATAAGCCAGCTTCAACAGTTTTATCTTCAAATTTACCATTATTGTTCTTAAGTAGTCGCTGGGGTTGAGGTGTGGTGCCATTTCCACCGCCTAGTGCAATAAGTACATCGAGATCGCCATCGTTGTCGTAATCACCGGCCGACATACCGTGTAGATCTGCTCGTGGAAAAATATCGTTTTGTAGTGTGTATGTGCCATCTCCATTTGCCATAAATAAACGAATAGGGGTGGTGTCGTGATTTGTTAGCAGCAGATCATAATGACCATCACTGTTTATATCGGCAATGGTAGGGCCGCCATACTTCCAGTTTTTTTGTGTTATTAAGCCTGCTTGTTCAGACACATCAGAAAATACAACGTTATTACTTGTTTGGCTACTGGGCGTTTGTGTGTTTTGGCTGCATCCCGCTAAGCTTATAGCGCTAATTATCAGTAAGCTAAGAATTGATTTTTTGTTTTTAATCACTATAGTCCCTCTTTATATTGTGTTAATTGTTGACAATATAGGTTGAAAGTAAAACATACAAGTAAATTTTATTACTCAAGCCTTAATGTTTTTAACAGGCCCGCTTTACTGCTCTGAAGTTATATTAAATATTAAGAGTGGCTTTACAAACAACATACCTAGGTGTAAATTGTTAACAATAAACCATATTAAGGTGTAATAGTTCACTTTGATATTCCTCGTATCGGCATTGTTTTAATGATGCATTACTTGGTTACTATTTAATTAAACATTCTTGAAGGTATAAAAATATGCAAGCTGCACAATATATAGGTAACAAGTCATTTAACATTGTTGAAGGCACATCTATTAAACCTAAAGCGGGTGAGATTAGATTGAGTGTTGGATACGTTGGGATTTGCGGTACTGATATGCACATATACCATGGTGTGATGGATCAACGAGTATCTATTCCGCAAACAATTGGCCATGAAATATCAGGTGTTGTTGCAGAAATAGGTGAAGGCGTTGAAGGCTTTGCTGTAGGGGAAAACGTGGTAGTACGCCCATTAGATTGGTGTGGCGATTGTCCTACGTGTAATGCAGGGCATACGCATATTTGTCAAAACTTAAAGTTTATGGGAATAGATACACCAGGTGCTTTTCAGTCAAGCTGGACAGTTAAAGCGCGTACTTTGCATAAATTACCAGCAGGCGTTGATTTAAAACAAGGCGCATTAATAGAGCCTTTATCGGTTGCGTGCCATGATGTACGACGCTCGCGCTTACAAGCGGGTGAGAAAGTGGTTGTACTTGGTGGCGGGCCAATTGGGCAATTAGTTGCTGCGGTTGCTAAAAGTGTTGGTGCAGAAGTACTCGTGTCTGAACCTAACGAAAGCCGCCGTGCTTTTGCCGATGAGCTAGGTGTTAAATCGGTTAATCCCATTGAAGAAGATTTAGCTGCCTATGTAGATAGTTGGACACAAACAAAAGGTGCAGATGTTGTATTTGAAGTATCAGGCGTAAAACCCGCAATAGAGGCTATGACCGAAATAGCAGGGCGTCGGGGTCGTATAGTAATGGTGGCTATTCACAGTGTTAAACCTGAAATCGATTTATTTCAATTCTTTTGGAAAGAGTTGGAGTTATTAGGTGCACGTGTATACGAAGCGGCCGATTTTGATTTGGCTATCGAATTAATTTCATCGGGCCAAATAGATCTTAAACCTTTCATTAGTTCGGTTAGTTCGTTAACTGATATTGGTAGTGCATTTGCGAGTATGGATGGAAATCCAGAAGGCATGAAAGCGCTTGTTGAATGTAATCCACAATAATAAAAATTATAAAGGTATGAAAATGAATCAGATGCTAGAAAAATTTAGCTTAGAAGGCAAAGTAGCCCTAGTTACAGGTTGTAAGCGCGGTATTGGTAAAGGTATTGCACTAGGTTTAGCGCAGGCTGGCGCTGATATTATTGGTGTATCTGCAAGCTTAGAGCTTGAAGGCTCAGAAGTAGAAAAAGAAGTTAAAGCCCTTGGCCGAAACTTTAAAGCCTACCAATGTGATTTTGGTGATCGTGATGCGCTTTATTCTTTTATTAATGATGTAAAAAGTGATTTTTCAAAAATTGATATTTTAGTTAATAATGCAGGTACAATCCTACGTGCTCCTGCGGCTGAGCATGGTGATGATTTATGGGATAAAGTGATTGAAGTTAACTTAAATGCTCAATTTATTTTAAGCCGCGAAATAGGCAAACAAATGATAGAACATGGCGAGGGTAAAGTTATTTTTACAGCTTCTTTGCTTACCTTTCAAGGTGGTATTACAGTACCAGGTTACGCAGCTAGTAAAGGTGCTATTGGGCAATTGGTTATGGCGCTTTCAAATGAATGGGCTGGCAAAGGCATTAATGTAAATGCCATTGCGCCAGGTTACATTGATACCGATAACACTGAAGCATTACGCAATGACAAAGAGCGTAATGCAGCCATCTTAGCGCGCATTCCACAAGGTCGATGGGGAAATCCTGAAGACTTTAAAGGGCCCGCAGTGTTCTTGGCTTCTGAGGCTGCTAGTTATGTAAACGGCGCTATTTTATTGGTTGATGGCGGATGGATGGGGAGATAGTACAATGAACTTTCATAATAATGTGAATTTTATAAATGGTGAATATGTCGCTTCTAAAGTAAGTGGCACCATTGAAATATTAAGCCCATCTACGGGTAAAAAAATTGGTGAAATACCAAAAGGCTGTATAGAAGATGCGCAGTATGCACTTGAGTCAGCGAATGTAGGCCAGAAAAAGTGGGCTAAATTGACAGCTCGCACACGTCAAAATATATTGCGCGTGTTTGCTAATAAAATTCGTGAAAATAAAGATATTCTTGCACCAATGCTTGTTGCAGAGCAAGGTAAATTGCTATCAGTTGCACAAATGGAAGTCGACGTAACAGCGACTTTTATTGACTATGCATGCGACCATGCACTTACTATTGAAGGCGATATTTTACCTTCAGATAACGAAGATGAAAAAATATACATTCATAAAGTGCCACGTGGCGTAGTTGTTGGTATTACTGCGTGGAATTTTCCGCTGGCATTGGCTGGTCGTAAAATTGGACCTGCGTTGATTACAGGTAACTCTATTGTATTAAAACCTACTCAAGAAACACCTTTAGCAACCACCGAGCTGGGTCGTTTAGCAAACGAAGCGGGGATTCCTGCTGGCGTGCTAAACGTTATTAATGGATCAGGTTCTGTTGTTGGCCAAGCATTGTGTGAAAGCCCAATTACTAAAATGATCACCATGACAGGCTCTACTGCTGCAGGTAAGCAAATTTATAAAACTAGCGCAGAATATATGACGCCTGTAATGCTTGAACTTGGCGGTAAAGCCCCGATGGTTGTTATGGCAGATGCCGACCTTGATGAGGCTGTTGAAGGTGCGCTTTGGGGTCGCTTTGCTAACTGCGGGCAAGTATGCACCTGTGTTGAGCGTTTATATGTTCAAGAGTCTGTGTACGATGCGTTTATGGCTAAATTTTTACCAGCTGTAAAAGCACTTCGTGTTGGGGATCCTATGAACCCAGATACACAAATGGGTCCTAAATGTAATCAACGTGAAATAGACAACATTGATCACATAGTTCAACAAAGTATTCAACAAGGCGCTTCTGTCGCCACTGGTGGTAAAGTTGCTTCTGTTGAGGGTTTCGAAGGTGGTTGTTGGTACGAACCAACGTTACTTGTAGACGTTAAGCAAGATAACATTGCAGTACACGAAGAAACTTTTGGGCCAGTACTCCCAATTGTCAAAGTTAAAGATATGGATCAAGCGATTAAATACTGTAACGACAGTATTTATGGCTTAAGCGCTTATATATTTACGCAAAACTTTTCAGATATTAATAAAGCAATTAACGAGTTAGAAGTGGGTGAAGTTTATATTAACCGTGGTATGGGTGAGCAGCATCAAGGTTTTCATAATGGCTGGAAACAGAGCGGCTTTGGCGGCGAAGATGGTAAATTTGGTTTAGAGCAATATCTAGAGAAGAAAACCGTTTATTTGAAAGAAAAATAAAACTTAGCCGTAATGCACCTTAAGAAAAAAGCCAATAACGTTTTCATTATTGGCTTTTTATTTGTCAGAAAATTACTTTAAATTAATACTTACGTTGCCATTGGGTTTACAGCAGCACAGGAGTATTTCGCCTTCGCGCACAAACGCAAGTGGCTCTTCGTTATATTCAACACTACCTGACACTAACGTTGCTCTACAGGCGCCGCAGTAACCTTCGCGGCATTGGAATGCGACGTCTATTTTCATGGATTCTAAGCACTGTAAAAGAGAAGGGCAGCCAGCGGTAAATTCTATACACTGGCTGTTTTCTGCAAGCGTTATGCTTGCAGTAGACTTGTCACTCATTATAAATCAAAATCACCAAATTCTGATGCATCAACTTGAGAGTCTATTTGACCGACAAGGTATGAGCTAATTTCTGCTTCTTGCGGTGCTACTTGCACATTATCAGACACTAACCACGAGTTTATCCATGGGATAGGGTTACTGTTATTTTCAAACTGTGCTGGCAAGCCAATGGCAGTCATACGTGCATTAGTAATGTATTCAACGTACTGACATAAAATATGTTTATTTAAGCCAATCATTGAACCATCTTTAAATAAATACTCAGCCCACTCTTTTTCTTGCTCTGCAGCATCAACAAACATTTTAATCGCTTCGTCGCGGCACTGGGCTGCAACAATCGCCATTTCTGGGTCATCTTTACCGTCTTGCATAATGTTTAAAATATGCTGAGTACCCGAAAGGTGAAGTGCCTCATCGCGCGCAATAAGCTTGATGATTTTAGCGTTACCTTCCATCAATTCACGCTCAGCAAACGCAAACGAACATGCAAAGCTTACGTAAAAGCGAATTGCTTCAAGAATATTTACCGACATCATAGCTAGGTATAGTTTCTTTTTAAGCTCAAACAAATTCACGATAACAGTTTTACCATTAATCTCGTGCTTGCCTTCACCGTATAAATTGTAAAGCGATACAGAGTTGATTAAGTCGTCGTAGTATTTTGTTACGGCATCAGCACGTTCGCTAATTTTATCGTTGCTAACAATGTCATCAAAAATAAGTTCAGGTGCTTGTGTTACGTTACGGATAATATGTGTGTATGAGCGGCTGTGAATCGTTTCACTAAATGCCCACGTTTCTATCCATGTTTCAAGCTCTGGTAGCGATACAATAGGGAGTAGGGCAACGTTTGGCGAACGACCTTGCACACTATCAAGCAAAGTTTGGTATTTTAGGTTACTTAAAAATATATGCTTTTCGTGATCGGGTAACGCTTGAAAGTCTAAACGGTCTTTACTTACATCTACTTCCTCAGGACGCCAAAAGAAAGACAGTTGCTTCTCGATTAATTTTTCAAAAATAGGGTATTTTTGTTGGTCGTAACGAGATACGTTTACAGTTTGGCCAAAAAACATTGGCTCTTGCATTTGGTTATTATGGTTTCGGCTAAAAGTAGTATAAGACATGTTTATCACTCAAAAAACTATCAGAAAAAGCGGGCTAAATGCCCGCTTAAAATAAAAATCAGCAGTTATATTTTACACGCGCCGCCTTCACAATCATCATCTTCCACTTCTGGAGTATCTTCTTGCATATCTGAGGCGCCATCACGAGTATTGTGGTAGTACAAGGTTTTAACACCTAGTTTGTACGCGCTTAGTAAGTCTTTTAATAAGACTTGCATAGGTACTTTACCGCCTTCGAACTTGTTTGGATCATAATTTGTATTTGCAGAAATTGTTTGGTCTACAAATTTTTGCATTATACCAACAAGCTGCAAGTAACCATCGTTTGATGGAATGTCCCACAGTAGCTCGTATTGATCTTTTAAACGCTCATACTCAGGAACAACTTGCTTTAAAATACCGTCTTTACTTGCTTTAACGCTAATATGTCCACGTGGTGGTTCAATACCATTTGTTGCATTAGAGATTTGCGACGATGTTTCTGATGGCATTAACGCACTTAGTGTTGAGTTACGCATACCGTGCTCTTTAATATTTGCACGCAGTGTATCCCAATCAAGATGAAGTGGCTCATCACAAATTTTATCTAAATCACGTTTGTACGTATCTGTTGGCATAATGCCTTGTGAATACGTTGTTTCGTTAAACTTAGGACAGGCACCACGCTCTTTAGCAAGCTCGTTTGATGCTTTCATCAAGTAGTATTGAATCGCTTCAAAGGTTTTATGTGTTAATGCATTTGCGCTGCCATCTGAATAACGCTTACCATTTTTAGCTAGGTAGTATGCATAGTTAATCACGCCTATACCTAACGTTCGACGACCCATAGTTGCATTTTTAGCAGCCGGTACGGGGTAGTCTTGGAAATCAAGTAAGTTATCAAGTGCGCGTACTGCAAGTTCTGCTAGCTCTTCAAGCTCATCAAGTGATTCTATTGCACCTAAGTTAAACGCAGACAGTGTACAAAGGGCAATTTCGCCTTCTTCGTCATTTACGTTATTAAGTGGCTTAGTTGGCAATGCAATTTCTAAACATAAGTTAGATTGGCGAATAGGCGCAACTTTAGCAATGAACGGGCTATGTGTATTACAGTGGTCCACATTTTGTAAATAAATACGACCTGTACTTGCACGCTCTTGCGCAAACATAGAGAAAAGCTCAATGGCTTTAATGCGTTTTTTACGAATAGACTCATCTTGTTCGTATTTTACGTAAAGCGCGTCAAACTCAGCTTGGTCTTCAAAAAATGCATCGTAAAGACCAGGCACATCTGATGGGCTAAATAACGTAATGTAGTCGTCTTTAATTAAACGAGAGTACATTAGTTTATTAAACTGTACGCCGTAATCTAGGTGACGAACGCGGTTATCGTCTACACCACGGTTATTTTTAAGTACAAGTAGGTTCTCTACTTCTAAATGCCAAAGCGGGTAGAACAATGTTGCAGCGCCGCCACGTACACCACCTTGCGAACAACTTTTAACAGCTGTTTGAAAGTGCTTATAAAAAGGAATACAACCTGTGTGGTACGCTTCGCCGTTACGAATATGGCTACCTAGCGCACGAATACGACCAGCATTAATACCAATACCTGCGCGTTGTGAAACGTATTTAACAATAGCAGATGATGTAGCGTTAATTGAATCAAGGCTATCGCCACATTCAATTAATACACACGAGCTAAACTGGCGAGTAGGCGTACGTACACCCGACATAATTGGCGTTGGTAGAGATATTTTAAATAACGATACTGCGTCGTAAAAGCGCTTAATGTAAGAAACGCGTGTTTCACTTGGGTAGTCAGAGAATAAGCTCGCTGCTACTAAAATATATAAAAACTGTGCACTTTCGTAGATTTCACCCGATACACGGTTTTGAACGAGATACTTACCTTCAAGCTGTTTTACAGCCGCGTAGCTAAAGTTAAGATCGCGAGAATGATCAAGATATGCATCAAGCTCGTCTAATTCTTGCTCTGTGTAATCTACTAATAAGTGAGCATCGTAGCGTTTATCGCCAACCATTTTTGTTACGTGGTCAAATAAACGTGGTGGCTCAAATTGACCGTACGCTTTTTTACGTAAATGGAATACAGCTAAACGTGCAGCTAAGTATTGATAATCAGGCGATTCTTTTGAAATCTGATCCGCTGCTGCTTTAATGATGGTTTCGTGAATGTCTTTAGTACGAATACCGTCGTAAAACTGAATGTGCGATTTTAATTCAACTTGCGAAACCGAAACGTTGCTTAAACCTTCGGCGGCCCATTCAATAACGCGATGGATCTTATCCAGATCAAGAGGCTCTTTGCGCCCGTCACGTTTGCTTACAGATAACTGTTGGTTCATTTGCCTGTATTCCTTGGGAATTATGTATTTTGACCAATGCTTTATGCCTCGCCGAAGCAAGGTAGATACTCGTTTTGTATAAAGTTAATTAAATTGGAGAATTTAATTGAATAACATTTGGCCACAATATCTGGTGCTGTTCAATTTAATGATCACAAGATAGTGTGGTCTGAGTTGTTTTGCAAGAGGTAGAATTGTGTCTATTATCTGATAATGAGGAGATATAGCCTTTGTGTTAGTAGACACTCACCTTCGAACAATCATTTAAGATGAAATATGCAAAAATCAACTAATGATCTACTAAATTTACGTATTTTAAAAATAAATTTTGACTGCTTTTTTTATCATCAGGCTTTGCGTGAAAATTGACTCAATCACAATATATAGTGTTTATTAATTAACATAGCACTATATATGGTTGAATCGAATTTTTGTACAGGGTATATGGTTGTAATATATAAGATTGAGGCAAGGTAAGTTTTTCAGATATAGTTATACTGGAATGTAAGATATAAAAATGGGCTAAAAATTAGCCCATTTAAATTTATACTACGAGCAAACTACCCAGTGTAATAATTTTAAAAACAATCATTATTACACTCTCTGAGATTTCTATAGAAATATTGAGTTTCAACTTTAGTTATCCTAAATCTGAGTTAGTCACTTGCCGACAATATAAGAATCAGTTACGCTCAAACTTCCACACTTGGGCGCTTTCCTAAAATTTTAGCAAGTGTCTTTGCTAACATCATATTCAAACCTTGGGTATGATGTTAGCCCCTCCACCTAGTTGAAATATCAATTCCATCAAAGTGTTAATAAAACTTTAATGTGGTCTGAGTTGTTTTGCAAGGGACATAATTGCCCCTGTTTGTGGATAAGTTTAGGATAACGCATTTGTGTTAGTAGAGACTCACCTTCGAACAATCAATTAAGTTGAAATATGCAAAAATCAATTAGTGAACTGCTAAATTTACGCATTTTAAAAATAAATTCTGACTGCTTTTTTTATCAGCAAGCTTTGTGTGAAAGCTAACACAATCACAATATATAGTGTTTAATAATTAACATAGCACTATATATGGTTAAAACCATCAATTGGGCTTAGCCAGTTAAAATTGGCTTCCCAAGCTATCGCTTCATCTTTACTTGGGATGTAACCCCAAAGTGCCGTTGCGGTATGCATACCTGCTGCTTTGCCTGCTTGTATGTCACGCTGTGCATCACCAATGTATAAACAACGGCTTGGTTCTACCTGCATAAGCTTTGCACAATGTAGCAGTGGTAAAGGTGATGGCTTAGCTTCAGCTAATGTGTCGCCACTTATTACTACACTGGCATTTTTTAATGCGGGAATAGCTGCCACTAAAGGATCGGTTAAAAACCCTGGTTTATTAGTCATGATCCCCCATTTGATCTTTTTCTGATCAAGGGCGATAAGTAACGATTCAACTCCGCTGAAGCAACGTGTGTGATTTGCTATGTTTGTGGCGTACTCGTCAACTAATTGCTTTATAAGCTCGCTTTGGGGTTGTTTAGCCCATAATTCTTTAAAACCAGCCTCTAATAATGCGCCTGCGCCGTTAGATGCGGCAGGACGGTATATATCACTACTAACAGGTTCTATTTTATTGCTAATAAGGACTGCGTTTAAAGCGGCACCTAAATCATCAGCGGTGTCGAGTAGGGTGCCGTCTAAATCAAATAAAAATGCATCGTACTCAATAAGGGGTAGGGGGGCTTGAGAGTTAGCCATTAAGCTAACTTCTCAAAATAAAGTATGTAATTTACGCTAACGTCACTATTGAGCGTATATTGCTTTGATAGTGGGTTATAAGAAAGCCCTGTACTTGCACGAACTTTTAAACCGGCTTGCTCTGCCCATGCAATAAGCTGTGCAGGCTTTATAAACTTTTTATGGTCGTGTGTACCTTCAGGCACCATTTTTAAGAGTTTTTCAGCGCCAACAATCGCGTATAAGTATGCTTTAGGTGTTTTGTTCAGGGTTGAAAAAAACACGTCCGCGCCTGGTTTGGCAAGTGCAGCTACAGCATGAATGATAGATGCTGGGTCGGGAACGTGTTCAAGCATTTCCATACACGTTATTACATCAAAGCGCTCAGGGTACTGTGTTGCAAAATCTTCTGCAGGCACTTTTATATAATCTACATTTACGCCAGTTTCTAAACTGTGCAACTTAGCAACAGTTAAAGGCTCTTGCCCCATGTCGATGCCAGTTACTTTTGCGCCCATGCGCGCCATGCTTTGGCTTAAAATACCGCCGCCACAGCCAACGTCGAGTGTTTCTTTATCGAATAAGCCTTGCGTTTTGTTTGCTATAAAGTCTAAACGTAACGGGTTAATTTCGTGAAGAGGTTTGAATTCTCCGTCTAGGTCCCACCAACGCTCAGCGATGGCTTCAAATTTTGCTATTTCTGCGTGATCTACATTTTGATGTTCGGTCATAAAATACTTCCTCGTCAATCTGAGGCCATTATATAGGGCTAAATTGATAAATCGCAAAGTTTTGCGCCTGTAAATTAAAATTAATTGTGATAGCATGGCTGTTAGAAATAATAACAATACTCTTAATACCCAATACCGGGTTGTTGAGAGCTGATACTGAAGGAATGTGATATCAAATGACTGATCTCGCCAATGAAATTCTGCCAGTCAATATTGAAGACGAGTTAAAAAACTCCTACTTAGATTACGCAATGAGCGTAATAGTAGGACGTGCATTACCAGACGTACGTGACGGCTTAAAACCTGTTCATCGCCGCGTTTTGTTTGCAATGAACGAGCTTAGTAATGACTGGAACAAGCCTTACAAAAAATCGGCCCGTGTGGTCGGTGACGTAATCGGTAAATACCACCCACACGGCGACAGTGCAGTTTATGACACGATAGTTCGTATGGCTCAGCCATTCTCACTACGTTATATGCTTGTAGATGGCCAAGGTAACTTCGGTTCGGTTGATGGTGATTCAGCAGCGGCAATGCGTTATACAGAAGTACGTATGGCAAAAATGTCGCATGAGTTATTAGCCGATCTTGAAAAAGAAACGGTTGATTTCGTTCCTAACTACGACGGCACTGAGTTCATCCCTGACGTGTTACCTACGAAAGTCCCTAATTTATTAGTGAATGGTTCGTCGGGTATTGCAGTAGGTATGGCTACAAATATACCACCACATAACTTAACTGAAGTTGTGAACGGTTGTTTGGCACTTATTCAAAATCCTGATTTAACTATTTTAGAGTTAATGGATTATATTCCTGGTCCTGATTTCCCAACGGCTGCAATTATCAACGGTAAAAAAGGCATTGAACAAGCCTATTTAACTGGCCGTGGTAAAGTGTACATGCGTGCACGCGCCGACGTCGAAACCGATGAAAAAACAGGCCGTGAAACAATTATCGTTCACGAAATTCCTTATCAAGTTAATAAAGCCCGTTTAATTGAAAAAATTGCTGAGCTTGTTAAAGATAAGAAAATTGAAGGTATTAGTGCACTACGTGATGAATCAGATAAAGACGGTATGCGTATCGTTATTGAAATTAAACGTGGTGACGTAGGCGAAGTTATTTTAAATAACTTGTATTCACAAACTCAGTTACAAACTGTGTTTGGTATGAATATGGTTGCATTAATTAACAACCAACCTAAGTGTTTTAATCTAAAAGAAATGCTTGAAGAGTTTATTATTCACCGCCGTGAAGTAGTAACTCGTCGTACCGTGTTTGATTTACGCAAAGCGCGTGACCGTGCTCATACGCTTGAAGGTTTAGCAATTGCGCTTGCAAACATTGACCCAATTATCGAGCTTATTCGTAAATCACCTACACCTGCTGAAGCTAAAATTGCTTTAACTGCACGTCCGTGGGAATTAGGTCATGTACAAGGTATGCTTGAAAAAGCAGGCGAAGATAATGTAGCCCGTCCAGATTGGCTTGCTGATGATTTAGGTATTCGCGACGGTCAATACTATATTTCTGAGCAACAAGCTCAAGCAATTCTAGATTTGCGTTTACACAAGCTGACTGGTCTTGAACACGAAAAAATCTTAACTGAATATCAAGCGTTGTTAGAGTTAATTGCTGAGCTACTTTATATTTTGGCAACACCTGAGCGTTTAATGGAAGTTATTCGTGACGAACTAGTTGAAATTAAAGCGCAGTATGGCGACGAACGTCGTACCGAGATTAATGCAGCGGCTCACGATATCAGCCTTGAAGACTTAATTACCGAAGAAAACGTTGTTGTAACGCTTTCTCACGAAGGGTATGTGAAGTATCAGGCATTGTCTGATTACGAAGCACAGCGTCGTGGTGGTAAAGGTAAGTCAGCAACGAAGATGAAAGATGAAGATTTCATTGAACGTCTGTTAGTTGCAAATACACACGATACTATTTTATGTTTCTCTACGGCCGGTCGTTTATATTGGCTTAAAGTGTATCAGTTACCACTAGCAAGTCGTGCAGCGCGCGGTAAGCCAATTGTTAACTTGTTACCACTTGAAGCTGATGAACGTATTACTGCTATATTGCCAGTACGCGAGTACGCAGAAGATAAATATATCTTTATGGCAACTGCATTCGGTACAGTTAAGAAAACACCATTAACGGCTTACAGTCGTCAACGTGCAAGCGGTATTATTGCTGTTAACTTAAATGATGGCGATAGCTTGATTGGTGTTGATATTACCGATGGTAGCAACGAAATTATGTTGTTCACTGATGCAGGTAAAGTTGTACGCTTCAAAGAAGCTGAAGAAACAACAGTTGTTGATGAAAACGGTAACCCAGTATTAGACGAAGAAGGTAACCCTGAGATTCGCTTCAAAGGTGTTCGCCCAATGGGTCGTACTGCTACAGGTGTTCGTGGTATTAAAATGCCAGACGAGCAACGCGTAGTATCGTTAATTGTACCAAAAACTGACGGTGCTATTCTAACGGTAACTGAAAATGGTTACGGTAAGCGTACACAACTTGAAGATTACCCATCTAAGAGTCGTGCAACACAAGGTGTTGTATCAATTAAGGTGAGTGAACGTAACGGTGCTGTTGTTGGTGCTGTGCAAGTTGATGACAACGATGAAATAATGATTATTTCGAATCGTGGTACCTTAGTACGAACTCGCGTTAATGAAGTTTCAACGGTTGGACGTAACACACAAGGTGTTATTTTGATCAGAACTATTGACGGAGAGCAAGTAGTTGGTTTACAACGTATAGAAGAGATTGAAGTTACAGAAAGTGACTTAATTGATATTGAAGACGTTGAAACAGTAGATACGGTTATTGATGAAGTAGCGGATGATAATCCTCCTTCAGAATAATTGATATTGAAAAAGCGGCCTTGGCCGCTTTTTTTAATGTTGTTGAAAAAAATTAATAGGGTGTGAAATTATACTCATACCAATTCGCTTAATTAAGAGATCTATTTTGAGGGTGGAAAAACGTGTTGATAGCTAGGCAAAAAATTCGCTATTTAGTTGTTCTAAATGAGAATTTTTTAACGCAAGTAGCGACACGTTTAGCCCCGCAAAATGATTAAGTATTATTGCGGATTGGTATTATTCATTAAATTTTAAAGGTTTAGCGGATTGGTATTAAATGTTCATGCTTAGTAGTTAAATTACTGGAATGAGGCAAAGGTAATGAGTAAATATAATTTTTGTGCGGGGCCAGCTATGCTTCCGCAAGCGGTTATGAAAAAAGCGCAAAAAGAGTTCCTAGATTGGCAAGACCTAGGTGTGTCTGTGATGGAGATTAGCCATCGCAGTAAAGAGTTTTTAGCGCTTACAGCTAAATGTGAAGCTAGCCTTCGTCGCCTAATGAATATTAGTGATGAATTTGAAGTGCTGTTTATGCATGGTGGTGGTCGTGGCCAGTTTAGTGCTGTGCCATTAAACTTACACCAAGAAGGCAAAACAGCGTTTTATTGCGAGAATGGCGTATGGTCGAAAAGCGCCAGAGATGAAGCGAATAAGTTTACTCAAACGTCTTTTACGGATGTCCGTAATGATGCTGATGGTGAGTTTTCAATTAAAGACGTTGCTGACTGGGAATTACCAGAAGACGCTGCGTACATCCACTATTGCCCTAATGAAACTGTCGATGGCTTAGAGATTTTTGATGTACCAAGCCACCCAACAGCTCCGATTATTGCTGATATGTCTTCAACTATTTTATCGCGTGAGATAGACGTTAATAAATTTGATTTGATTTATGCTGGTGCGCAAAAAAATATCGGTCCATCGGGCATATCAATTGTTATTGTTCGTAAAACATTACTTGAGCGCGAAGGTTTGCCAAAGCCTGGTATTTTAGATTACGCACTTGAAGCAAAGCAGGGCAGTATGTTTAATACCCCACCTACCTTTGCTTGGTATTTAGCGGCTGAAGTATTTGAATGGCTTGAAAGCAATGGTGGTGTAAAAGCCATGGAAGCACAAAATATTGCTAAAGCAAATTTACTGTATGATTTTATCGATAACTCAGATTTTTATTCAAATATAGTCGCTAAACATTGCCGCTCACGCATGAATGTTCCATTTTGGTTAAACGATGAAAGCTTAAATAGCAAATTTGTTGCTCAATCAAACGAGGCCGGTTTACTTGCACTTGAAGGTCACAGAATTGTGGGCGGTATGCGCGCAAGTATTTATAACGCTATGCCTCTTGAAGGTGTTCAAGCACTTGTAGATTTTATGGCTGCATTTGCAAAGGAGCACAGCTAATGGAGCAGCTCCGTTTAGAACCTATTTCTAAAGTAAATGGTACGGTAACCCTACCAGGTTCAAAGAGTCTATCGAACAGAATTTTATTATTAGCAGCACTGGCAAACGGTACCACCGTTGTAGAAAACTTACTTGATAGTGACGATATACGCCATATGCTGGGTGCTTTAAAGTTATTAGGTGTAAATGTAACTTTAAATGATGAACACACTGTAGCGACCGTAGAGGGAGTTGGTGGTGTGTTTAATACACCTACTGAGCCCTTGTTTTTAGGTAATGCAGGTACTGCTTACAGACCTTTAACGGCTGTACTTGCTGCCGTTAAAGGTGAGTATGAGCTAATAGGCGAACCACGTATGGAAGAGCGTCCGATAGGGCACTTAGTTGATGCTCTACAAGCGCTTGGTGGTGATGTTACTTATACAAAACACAAAGACTATCCACCACTTAAAATTGTAGGTGGTCAAATAAAAGGTGGTGAGGTTGAAATTGACGGTAGTATTTCAAGTCAATTTTTAACGGCTCTATTAATGGCAGCGCCATTATTTAGCGGTGATACAACGATAACTATTAAAGGTACTTTAGTATCTAAACCTTATATTGATATTACGCTTGATGTAATGGCACGTTTTGGTGTTAGTGTTGAACACAGTGATTATGCAACTTTTAAAGTTAAAGGTGGTCAACAGTATCAATCACTCGAACGAATTATGGTTGAAGGCGATGCATCTTCTGCTTCTTACTTTGTTGCTGCGGCTGCAATTGCTGGCGGCGAGATTGAAATTAAAGGCGTGGGTGCTAAATCAGTTCAAGGTGATATAGGCTTTGCTAAAGTAATGGAGCAAGTAGGCGCAAAAATCGATTGGTATGATGAGCGTTTAGTTGTTCGCAAAGGCGAATTAAAAGGCGTAGATATTGACGCTAATGCAATTCCTGATGCTGCTATGACCCTTGCAACTGTTGCTCTTTTCGCTAAAGGCCCAACTGCCATTCGTAACATTTATAACTGGCGAGTAAAAGAAACAGACCGTTTATATGCGATGGCAACTGAGCTTAGAAAAGTAGGTGCAGAAGTGGTAGAAGGGCATGACTTTATAGAAATTACACCGCCTAAACACTTCAACGATGTAGCAATAGACACTTACGACGATCACCGTATAGCCATGTGTTTTGCAATGGTTGCCGTTGGTGGAAAGCCAATAACGATTAATGATCCAAAGTGTACCTATAAAACATTTCCTACATTTTTCAATGTTTTAGCGTCAGTCAGTGAATAAGCTAATTAGAAGTAATTACAAAAGTTACACACTAATAGCAGATATATTTTAATAACTGACGTATAATGTCGCGGTTTATTTAGGTGTGCATTGCAGGAGGTTTTAAATGCAGGCGTTATTAATGCCCGTGATCACCGTTGATGGCCCAAGTGGTTCAGGTAAAGGAACTGTTTGTCGCTTGTTAGCCGACAAGTTAGGGTGGGATGTATTAGATAGCGGTGCGATTTATCGCGTTTTATCTTTAGCTGCACTTCATCACCAAATTGCATTAGACAATGAAGAAGGGCTTGTCCCTCTTGCTGCAAATTTAGATGTGCAGTTTTTGGTAGATAGCCAAACTAATGCAGGAAAAGTTATTTTAGAAGGCGAAGATGTAACCACTACTATTCGTAATGAAGAAGTAGGCGCTGCAGCATCAAAAGTTGCAGCATTACCTCGCGTTCGTGAAGCGTTATTACGTCGCCAGCGTGCATTTCGCACTGAAAACGGCTTAATTGCCGATGGCCGTGATATGGGCACTGTGGTTTTTCAAGATGCGCCGTTAAAAATATATTTAACAGCAAGTGCAGAAGAGCGTGCTCGTAGACGCTTTGTTGAGTTGAATACGCGCGGTCTTGATGTTACACTAAGTGGTCTATTACAGGACATTCAAGCTCGTGACGAGCGCGATATGAATCGTGCCGTTGCTCCGCTTGTACCTGCAGATGATGCTATTGAGCTTGATACTAGCGAACTCAATGCACAGCAAGTGTTTGATAAGGTAATAACTTTATTGGATATTGCAATCTCTGAAGGTAAGCTTCCTAAACGAAGCTAAACACATTTTATGCGCCAGCAGGATGCCAGTGCTATTTTAACAACCCCATGCAGCATGGTTGCTTATTGGTATTAATATATGAGACGTATATTCGTATGTCAGAAAATTTTGCGCAGTTATTTGAAGAAAGCTTAAAGGGTTTTGAAGCAGAGCAAGGCTCTATCGTTAAAGGTACAGTAATCTCTATCGAGAATAACATTGTACTTGTAGATGCTGGTCTTAAATCAGAAAGTGCTATCCCTGCTGAGCAGTTCAAAAATGCTGCTGGTGAACTTGAAGTTGCTGTAGGCGACGAAGTAGATGTTGCACTAGATGCAATTGAAGACGGTTTCGGTGAAACTATTCTTTCTCGTGAGAAAGCTAAGCGTCACGAAGCATGGATCCGTCTTGAGAAAGCATGTGAAGAGCAAGAGACTGTTACTGGTGTTATCAACGGTAAAGTTAAAGGCGGTTTCACAGTTGAAGTTGATTCAATCCGTGCTTTCCTACCTGGTTCACTTGTTGATGTTCGTCCAGTACGTGACACA
Organism: Pseudoalteromonas sp. BSi20429; assembly: GCF_000238895.1. Taxonomy (NCBI): domain Bacteria; kingdom Pseudomonadati; phylum Pseudomonadota; class Gammaproteobacteria; order Alteromonadales; family Pseudoalteromonadaceae; genus Pseudoalteromonas; species Pseudoalteromonas sp. BSi20429. The sequence continues at coordinate 40,330 of NZ_BADV01000043.1, forward strand.
ACTCACCTTGAAGGCAAAGAGCTTGAATTTAAAGTAATCAAGCTTGACCAAAAACGTAACAACGTTGTTGTTTCACGTCGTGCAGTTATCGAATCTGAAAACTCACAAGAACGTGAAGAGCTTCTTGCTAACCTTGTTGAAGGCCAAGAAGTTAAAGGTATCGTTAAGAACCTTACTGACTACGGTGCATTCGTTGACCTTGGTGGTGTTGATGGTCTACTACACATTACTGATATGGCTTGGAAGCGTGTTAAGCACCCTTCAGAAATCGTTAATGTTGGCGACGAAATCGCAGTTAAAGTTCTAAAATTCGACAAAGATAAAACTCGTGTATCTCTAGGCCTTAAACAGCTTGGTGAAGATCCATGGGCAGCTATCGCTGGTCGTTACCCAGAAGGTTCTAAACTTTCTGGTCGTGTTACTAACCTTACAGATTACGGCTGTTTCGTGGAAATCGAAGAAGGCGTTGAAGGTTTAGTACACGTTTCTGAAATGGATTGGACTAACAAAAACATCCATCCTTCAAAAGTTGTTAGCTTAGGCGACACTGTTGAAGTTATGGTTTTAGAAATTGACGAAGAACGTCGTCGTATTTCTCTTGGTCTTAAGCAATGTATTGCTAATCCTTGGCAGGAATTTGCTCGTCTACAAAACAAAGGCGATCAAGTTACTGGTAAGATCAAATCAATCACTGACTTCGGTATCTTTATCGGTCTTGACGGTGGTATTGACGGTCTTGTACACCTTTCAGACATTTCTTGGAATACACCTGGCGAAGAAGCTGTACGTGAATTCAAGAAAGGCGACGAAATCACTGCTATCGTATTGCAAGTTGACCCAGAGCGCGAACGTATCTCTCTAGGTGTTAAGCAAATCGAAGCTGACCCATTCAATAACTACCTTGATGCAAACAAAAAAGGTGCTATTGTTAAAGGTAAAGTGACTGAAGTTGATGCGAAAGGCGCAACTGTTGAACTTATCGAAGGCGTTGAAGGTTACATCCGTGTAGCTGATATCGCTCAAGAACGCGTTGAAGATGCAACTACTGTTGTTTCTGTAGGCGACGAGATTGAAGTTAAATACGTTGGTGTTGATCGTAAGAACCGCACTTTAAGCTTATCTGTAAAAGCTCTTTTCGAAGCAGAAGAGAAAGAAGTACTAGAGAAGCTTAAGAAAGAAGAGCCAGTGTTTGAAAACGCAATGGCAGCTGCTTTCGCAAATGCACAAAAAGACTAATATATAATTAGTTTTTAGTTGGAAGGGCATTTTTTGCCCTTCCTATATCTCTTTTTAAGGAAACGCTATGACTAAGTCAGAACTGATAGAAACACTTGCGGAACAACACGCACACGTTCCAGTGAAAGATGTTGAGAATGCTGTAAAAGAAATTCTTGAACAAATGGCCGGCTCATTATCTACTTCAGATCGTATTGAGATCAGAGGTTTTGGTAGTTTCTCTTTGCATTTCCGCGCTCCTCGCACAGGTCGTAATCCTAAGACTGGCGATACAGTTGAGCTTGAAGGAAAGCATGTACCTCATTTTAAACCAGGCAAAGAATTACGCGACCGCGTAAATGAAAGCATTGCCTAGTTAACTTAGTGGAGTAGTTACTTGTTCAAGGTATTAAAAATTATTCTGGTTGCGCTATGCCTCATCAGTGCATTTGTATTAGGGTCACAAAACCCACAGTTAGTACAAATAAATTATATTATAGCCAGTAATACACTACCTTTAGCTGTAATAATAAGTATCTGCTTTTTATTAGGTGTTTTAGTGGGTTGTTTTATTAGCTTTAAATTGTTTTCACAATTAAAGTGGCAAAACTACCGCTTAAAAAAACAATTAGCGCCTGAAAAAGATAAAAAAAAGCTTGCCGCGAATAAAGACACCTAACTATGATTGAGCTTTTGTTTTTACTATTACCTGTTGCCGCCGGTTACGGCTGGATTATGGGTAAAAACAGTGCTAAAAACCAAGCTCATCAACTAAATCGTCAGATCACTTCTGAATACAGCAAAGGCTTAAAGTTTCTACTCGACAGAGAAGAAGACCAAGGCTTAGAGCACTTGATTAATTTGCTTGAAGTTTCAGCTGACTCTGTTGAACACTATTCTACACTTGCCACCATGTTTCGCCGTAGAGGTGAATTAGACCGCGCAATTAAAATTCATGAACTTCTATTAAAACACCCAGGCTTAAATGAACAACAAGCTGCAACTAGCCGTTTAGAACTTGCCGAAGATTATATAATGGCTGGTCTACTAGATAGTGCAGAAGAGCACTTAGTTTGGTTAGTTAAGGCTGGCCATGTAGAAGCGCTAGACCCTATTATTACTTTATATTCGCAAACCCGTGAATGGGAAAAAGGCATCAACATGTTTGAAGCCCACAGCGAACTATTTTCAAAAAAACAACAATTTAAAGCGATTGCTAATTTTTATTGTGAATCAGCTTTAAGTGATAACACACCCCAACTAATGAGAAAAGCGATTAGCTTAAATTATAAAGCCGTACGTCCGCTTTACGAGTTAGGATTAGTTGCTTACGCGAAAGAAGATTACGTTAAAGCTATTTATTACTGGCGTGAGCTTGTATCACAATTCACTTTGTTTGCGCCGTTGTTTATTGATGAGCTAGCTCACAGCTATAAACAATTAAATTTAACGCATCAATTTCATGAATTAGTCAGTGACTTGTTAGAAAAGGGCGGTGTATTAATTAAAATAAAACATTGCCAAGCATTGCTTGAGCAAGGACACACTAAACAAGCCTTTGAATTTCTAACTGATAGCTTAAAACGTCAACCTACTATACGTGGTTTCAGTTTTTTACTGCAATTAATGGGTGACCAAAATAAAAATACTAAAGAAGTACTTAATGAAATTGATAAGCTTGTAACCTCTTATATTGCTACAAAACCTGATTTCCAATGTCAGCATTGCGGTTTTACAAGCTACACCATATATTGGAATTGCCCTTCTTGTAAGCATTGGGAAACCATTGTTCCAAGTCGAGGCTTAGACGGATTTTAATAACCCCTTAAATAATATCGGATTTAACTATGATAATTTTAGCAAATTAAACTGAGAGTTTACTGGGTTGAAATTTTTTGATGTTGTGTCTATATAAATTTCTCTACACCTTCTCTCAAATTACCAGCTAGCACTATTGCATTAAATCTACTTATACAATTACTTTATATCAATTCGCTTAATTAAGTGGTCTGTTTTGAGGTAAGAAAATTGTGTCGATAACAAGGCAAAAAATTTCGTAATATTATTGTTCTATATAAGAAATTTTTAACGCAGTTAGCGTCAGATTTGGTCCTTAAATTGATTAAGTATTATTGCGGATTGGTATTATAGCCATACATTAGGATAGTCATGTCTTTCGAACACTCAAAAAAAATTCTTATAGCATTAGATTACGATGATCAAGAGGTTGCTTTAAACTTTGTTAAACAACTTTCTCCTGATACATGTCGTCTTAAAGTAGGCAAAGAGATGTTTACTTATTTTGGACCTACATTTGTTAAAGAGTTAATTGATTTAGGTTTTGATGTTTTTCTAGATTTAAAATTTCATGACATCCCTAATACAGTAGCTAAAGCTGTTACTGCAGCTGCGAAAATGGGTGTGTGGATGGTAAACGTTCATGCTTCTGGTGGTTTTGAAATGATGAGCAAAGCTAAATCGGCTCTAGAACAATTTGGCGATAAAGCGCCATTACTTATCGCGGTTACTGTATTAACAAGCATGGATGAAACAGAACTAAAGCGTTTAGGCGTTGATAAATCTGCTCAAGAGCAAGTTATATATTTAGCTAAGCTTGCAAAGGAAGCTGGGCTTGATGGCGTTGTGTGTTCTGCACAAGAAGCAAAAGCTTTAAAAGCAGAGTTAGGTGAGAACTTTAAACTTGTAACACCAGGTATACGTCCTGAAGGCAGTGATGCTGGCGATCAAAAGCGTATTATGACTCCTAAGCAAGCAATAGATGCAGGGAGTGATTATTTAGTTATAGGACGACCTATTACTCAGGCGGATGATCCCGTAAAAGTGCTTAGTGATGTTAATAGGTCTATAGCATAATTTAACAAAAAGCAGCAATATAGTGCTAAAAGCCCTTACCTCATGTGTATTTTATGTTACATTATTAGGATTGAAATGTAGTAGGGGTTTGTTTTGAAGTTATTATTAGGTTTTATAATTATTATTGTTGCGGGTTTTTCAGTAAATAAAAATCTTTTTTCTAATAAAGCATATGATGATGTTACATCAGTAACAGATATAATCACGAATTACCCTGTCAATATGTTCGATTTTAAACAAACAATGCAAGATTATGCACACCACCTGTGTTACAAAAATGAGGATACACTTACATCTCAGCATATAACAGTAACTGATTGCATATCTAAGCTTGATGATAAAAAAATAGAATGCGAAAAGAAGGTTTTTCGTTTGGCACCGCTTAACCTAGAGTCAAAAGGTGAAGTGCTTGATTATTCAAGGCAATATACGCAATGTACATTGCCTTATAAGTATATTTTAGGTTAATTACAAACAGATAATATTAGTAATTACAGCCTATTATTTATAATTAAGATCTTAAGCGAATGGATTTCGCTTCAATATCTATCAACTCTTGTTTGAATAATCCACCAATTGCTTTTTTATAGTTAGCTTTACTAGTAGAAAACATCTTTTTTATTGCTTCAGGTTCAGATTTATCACCTAATGGGATAACACCACCTTCATTTTTTAGTTTTTGCATAATAGTTTCACCAAGGTCACTTACTTTTCCCATACCTGGTTTTTCTAATACAACATCAATTTTTCCGTCTTCACGTACTTTTTGAATGAAGCCTTTAAGCTTTTGACCCACAAATAAGCTTTTAAATACCATATTATAAAAAACAACACCGAAATGCGATTCTTCAATTAATACCTTGTAGCCAATATCTGTTTTGCCAGCAACAATTAAATCCACTTCTTGTAAGTGAGTATATTGCGGCTCATCTTTAGATAGGAAGCGATTAAAGTTGTTTGATGCACAAATACGTTGGCTTGCATTATCAAGGTACAAACGAACTAAATATGAGTGACCTTCTTGCATGCGTGGTTTTTGTTCGTTAAACGGGGTTAGTACATCTTTCTCAAGACCCCAATCTAAAAATGCACCAATACTATTAATTTCTTTAACGCGAAGCAGGGCATATTCACCTACTTGTGCGTGTGGCTTTTTAGTTGTGGCAGTTGCTAAGTTAGCGTTGTCTAAAAAGATAAATACACTAATGCTATCGCCCGCTTCAAGCTCATGTTTAATTTCTTGTTTTGGTAAAAACACTTCACCTAAATCATGACCATCTAAGTAAGCACCTTCGCTACTCACTTCTTTTACAAATAATGTTTGTGTGGTTCCTAGGTAACTCATAATTATTCCTGCTCAGTCTTTTTTTTACGGCGCATTGGTGTATCGCCATCAATGTTCATTGGTGCTTTAATTGGTGCTGTTGGCTTTTTAGGTTTGGCTTTGCGTTTAAATACAGGCTTTTTAACAGCGGCGGATTTTTCTTTAGATTTATCCCACGTTGCCTCAGGCTTTTTCTCTTTTAAACCTTTAAACTTAGCTTTTAAGCCCTCTACGCTCGCAAATTTTAACTCATCATTTAAAAATGCTTTAATAGCTAAGTAACTTGCCCAATCTTTTGGGCCAACTAATGAAATTGCGTTACCTTTAAAGCCAGCTCGTCCTGTACGACCTATGCGGTGTACATACTCTTCAGCGTGTTTTGGTAAATCAAAGTTAATAACATGCGTTACACTTAGTAAATCTAAACCACGAGATGCAACATCGGTGGTGATTAATATTTTAAAGTTTTCGCGACTAAACGAATCCATTATATCTAAACGTTTATTTTGTGTTAAATCACCAGCAAGCGCTACAGACTTGAAGCCTTTAGCATTAAGCGCTTCACTCAAGCGACTCGTGTCAGAACGTGTTGCTGTGAAGATAATGCATTGACCAACATCATCTTGATTCAAAAAGTGCTCTAATAGCGCTTCTTTGTGATCAAGGTGATCGGCTAGATATAAAGTTTGTTTAATATCGCTATGTTGCTCGTTCGCTGCACTTAGCGTAATTTGCTTTGGTTTTTTTAATAGGTTACGTGATAGAGCATCTACTTGAGCATGGTCAAGTGTTGCAGAAAACAATAACGTTTGACGTAAACGGTGATTAGCTTGCTCGTTAATCATTTTTAACTGCTCGGTAAAGCCTAAATCTAAAATACGATCGGCTTCATCAAAAATAAGCAGTTCTAGTCCACTCAATTGTAATGAACGTTTTGTAATGTGATCAGCTAAACGCCCTGGTGTAGCAACTACGAATTGTGGGTCGTTTCTAAGTGCTTTTATTTGGTCATTAAAGTTTTCACCACCAAGTATTTTTACGGCCTTAATGGCTGTGCCTGCAATTAATAAACGCAGCTGAGTAAATACTTGCGTAGCAAGCTCACGAGTAGGAGCAACAATAAGTACACGAGGATCGCGTTTACTGAGTGCTTTTTGTTTCATAACCCTTTGTACAGCAGGTAATAAAAACGCCAAGGTTTTGCCCGACCCAGTTTTAGACTGAGCGAAAATGTCATGCCCTGCAAGTGCGGTAGGCACTGCATGCGCTTGAATATCGGTGGGCTGGGTGATCCCTTGATGTGCTAGTTGTGTTTCAAGGCGTGTATCAATCCCAAGATCAGTAAACTGCAATGTGTGTTTCTCCAAAATGAGCAAATTAAGTCTATAAATTTATCAGCGCATTATAGCTTACACAGATAGGTCGCTAACAGTAAAAACCAATCTATAGCGCTATTTTTTGCAATTAAACTAAAAAAGCGTAAAATACGCGCCCCATATGCGCCGGATTTACGATTCGGTAAACGCCAATACTGGCTAATAAGGCAAAATAGGAAATATAATGACTGTTGTTCATAAAGATAATGTAACGGGCGATCACTTTGTAGTATGTGCGCTGTATAAATTTGTTGGTTTACCTGAATTTGAAGCTATCCGTAAGCCGTTGCTTGAAGTGATGGAAGCAAATGAAGTACGCGGTACTTTACTACTCGCTGCCGAAGGTATAAACGGCACTGTTTCTGCAAAACGTGAAGGGATAGACAACTTATTAGCATGGCTTGATGAGCAACCAAATTTAAAAAACATTGTAACAAAAGAATCTTACGATGATGAATGCCCGTTTTACCGCACTAAAGTAAAACTAAAAAAAGAAATTGTAACGATGGGCGTTGAAGGCGTAGATCCGCTTAAAGTTGTGGGTAGCTATGTAAAGCCAAATGAGTGGAACGCACTTATATCTGATCCAGAAGTAATTTTAATTGATACACGTAATGATTACGAAATTGAAATTGGTACATTTCAAAATGCAGTCGATCCAAATACTAAAACTTTTCGCGAATTTCCACAGTGGGCTAAAGAAAACTTAGACCCTGAAAAACATAAAAAAGTAGCGATGTTTTGTACAGGTGGTATCCGCTGCGAAAAATCGACGGCCTACATGAAAGAGCAAGGTTTTGACGAAGTTTATCATCTTGAAGGCGGCATTTTAAAATATCTAGAAGAAGTGCCAAAAGAAGAAACCATGTGGGAAGGCGAATGTTTTGTATTTGATAATCGCGTTGCGGTTGATCACGACTTACAAAAGGGCTCTTATGATCAATGCCACGCGTGCCGTATGCCAATTACAGAAGACGAAAAGTTAAAGCCTGAATACATGGAAGGTGTATCTTGTCATCATTGTATTGAAGAAGTGACAGACGAGCAACGGACACGTTTTGCGGAGCGCCAAAAGCAAATAGAATTAGCGCAAGCCCGTGGTGAAGGTCATATTGGTAATGAGGCACAAGCTGTTTTACAGCAACGTAAAGAAGCCAAAAAAGCCCAAAAAGACGCTCAGCGTGGTAAATAAATTTTTACAATAAGTATTACATTTAAAGAGTCTATTTAGGCTCTTTTTTTGTGCCCAAAATTGTGCAGTAATTGTTTTCACACTCCGATGATAGTGTTAATCTGCAAAACATATTTAGTCATTTTAATGCGCATACAGGAAGGGATTTATGCAAGCCGAACAAGTTGAAATCGCACAATTTTTAGCACAACATCCTCCTTTTGATGACTTACCTCAAAAAGCGCTTAATGAGCTAGCTCAACAAGTAGAAGTTGCTTATTTTAGAGCAAAAACAGACATTTTAAGTTTTGGACAAGACATATCTGATTTGTATGTGATTAGAAGTGGTTCTGTAGAAATGTATCGCCGAAATGGTGAGCTATACAATCGTTTGGCCATCGCAGGAATATTTGGTCAAATGGGTTTATTGATGAACCGTAAGGTGCGTTTTCCTGCAACTGCTCTTGAAGATACGTTAGTTTATTGTATAAATGTTGAGCTATTTAATCGTTACTGTGATGAGTTTGATGCGTTTGCTGATTACTTTGAAACAGATGGTAACGTGCGTTTACATCAAGCTATTGTTGAACAAGCTGATGGCAATGACCTTACAACCGCTAAAGTAAAATCATTAATTCACCGAGATGTAGTCACCGTAGATGCAACCTCTACAATACAAGATATCGCTAAATTAATGACCGAAGAGGCGGTATCGTCAGTTTTGGTAACCGATGTAAATAAACCAATAAACGACGATCCTGAGGAAGATGATGGACAAGTCGTTGGCATAATAACCGATAGGGATTTACGCTCAAAAGTAGTGGCTAAAGGGCTTGATTTTAACACACAAGCAAAAGAGATTATGTCTACTAACTTAGTGCTTTTAGATGCTAATGACTATATTTTTGAAGCGGTACTGGCCATGCTCAGAGATAATCTCCATCATTTACCCGTAGTACAAAAAAGACGTCCTATAGGAGTTATCTCCCTCTCTGATATTTTACGTTACGAATCGCAAAGCAGCTTATTACTTGTACGCGGCATACTTGCTCAACAAACAATTGAGGATTTAGCGCATTATGCACGCCAATTACCCAATGTATTTGTCCGTATGGTTAACGAAGATGCAAATTCACACATGATTGGTACTGCCATGGCCGTTATCGGACGTACTTTTAAACAAAGATTACTGGTATTAGCTGAAGAAAAGTTTGGTCCACCTCCCGTTCCTTATTGTTTTATTGCACTGGGCTCCATGGCTCGCGACGAGCAACTTATTGTAACTGATCAAGATAACGCACTAATTTTAGATGACAGTTACGACGATGAAAAACATAACGCGTACTTTCAAAATATTGCCGATTTTGTGTGTGATGGCTTAGCGCAGTGTGGTTACACCTACTGTGATGGAGAAATAATGGCGTCGTTTAAAAAATGGCGTAAAACTCGCTCAGAGTGGTTCGATCAATTTGCAGATTGGATAGCCCAGCCAAAACCACAAGCACTGCTTAATAGCTCTATATTTTTTGATTTAGACGGTGTGTGGGGCAAAACCAAGTGGGCCGACGAGCTTAAAATATTTATAGCGAAACAAAGTAAAGTGAATCGTATATTTCTAGCAAATATGGCGGCAAATGCTCGAAATAGGACACCACCTCTTGGCTTTTTTAAAGGCTTTGTTATGGAGCATAACGGCCAACATAAGCGTTCAATGAACTTAAAACGAAGAGGTACTGCACCACTTTCTGATGTTATACGTGTACACGCATTAGCTATTGGTTCGCGTAAACAAAACTCGTTTGAGCGATTAGAAGATATTATTGAAGCTAAGCTATTACCGCAGGGTAAAGCGCAAGATTTACGTGATTCACTTGAGTATATTGCCATGATGCGAATTCGCCATCAAGCGTGGCAAATAGAGAAGGGCGAAGAGCCTGATAACGACTTAGACCCACATTTACTGTCTCCTTTTGAACAGCGAAACTTGAAAGAGGCATTCGCTATTTTAGAAAAAGCACAAAGCTATTTAAAATTTAGCTACACAGCAAATTCTGGTGTGAAGTAGCCTATGAATCCGCGTAATTACAAAGCAGTTGATTGGCAAGCTAGATACAACGAGCTTGCCAACAACACCGAAAATAAACTTCTAAAACACTTTTATGCAGGTGCTTATAACCAAGATAAAGCCGCTGTAGAAGATGTGCCTTTTGTAGCAATGGACTTTGAAACAACAGGTTTAAATAGCCAAAACGACGATATTGTGAGTGTTGGCTTAGTGCCATTTAATTTAAAGCGTATTTATTGTAAGCACAGCCGTCATTGGGTTGTTCAACCAAGACGTAACCTGCATGAAGAGTCTATTTTAATCCATGGAATAACGCACTCTGAGGTGGATGATGCCCCTGACTTTAATCGAATTATTGAACCTTTACTTGAAGCGCTAAGTGGTAAGGTTGTCGTGGTGCATTACGCTGCAATAGAGCGCCATTTTTTAAATAATGCGTTATTACTGAGGCTTAAAGAAGGTATTGAGTTTGCACTTGTTGATACAATGGAGCTAGAAAAAAGAGCACTAAAAGCAAGGCAGGGAGTATTAGGCCGATTGTTTAACACAAAACTTGGATCGCTCAGATTAACAGATTGCCGCGAGCGATACTCATTACCTCCATATAATAACCATAATGCTTTAACGGATGCGCTTGCTACAGCCGAGCTCCTACAAGCGCAACTGAGTCATCATTACCGTGTAGATACTCCAATTTCAGAGTTGTGGGTATAATACTAATACGCAATAATGCTTTAATGATTTTGAGTGTTAAACCTGACGCTAGCTGCGTTAAAAATCTCTCATTTAGAATAACTAAATAACGAAATTTTTGCCTTACTATCGATACGATTTTCCTGCCACAAAATAGATCACTTTATTAAGCAAATTGGTATGATTTTAAATAGTTAAACAAAAAAGCGCCGCAAAAATTGCGGCGCTTTTGTTACTAAGTAAAAGTGTTACTTACTCAAAGTATTATTTAATTGAGCGAGGCTCAGTTCGTAAACCTAAAACTAAGCTTAAACACATAAATAACAATACAATAGTGAAGGGTAATCCTGCTGATACAGAGCCAGCTTGAAGTGCTTGAATCGCTTCAGTCCCGCCTATCCAAAGTAATGCAGCGGCTACTGCACCTTGAGTCACAGCCCAAAAAATACGCTGTGGTACTGGAGCATCAATTTTGCCACCGGCAGTGATTGAATCAATTACCAAAGAACCAGAGTCCGATGAAGTAATAAAGAAAACCAATACTAAAATAATTGCTACAAATGATAAAATGTTCGCCATAGGTAATGCATCAAACATTTGGAACATAGCTAAAGGTACTTCAGTTAGGCCATTAGCACCTAGTTCACCTACACCGTTGATTACCTGATCAATTGCAATTCCGCCGTATATAGACATCCATAAAATAGTAACAGCAGTAGGAACAAGCAATACCGCAATTAAGAATTCACGAATTGTACGACCACGTGATACACGCGCGATAAACATACCTACGAACGGTGACCAAGAAATCCACCATGCCCAATAAGATACAGTCCACCCGTGCATCCAAGTTTCATCTTCACGACCATGAGGATTACTTAGTGGGATGATATTTTCTATATACCCCATAACAGTAGTTGGGATATTACCTACAGAAACAGCAAAGCCTACTAAAAAAACAAAGATAAGCAAAACTAAGGCGATTAGCATATTGGCATTACTAAGTACTTTAACACCGCCATCAATCCCTCGAATTACTGAAACAATAGCTAAAAGTGAAACACCTATAATGACTAAAATTTGTGAACCAACTCCGCCTGAGGTACCAAATACATGGTCTATACCTGCAGAAGCTTGCTGTGCCCCAAGTCCTAAAGAAGTAGCAAGACCAAACAGGGTTGCAAGCACGGCTAAAATATCGATAAGGTGACCTGGCCAGCCCCATGCTCTATCACCTAAAATAGGATAAAAGATAGAACGAATAGACAGTGGCAAGCCTTTATTATAAGTAAAAAATGCAAGCGAAAGCCCTACAACGGCATAAATAGCCCACGGGTGAAGGCCCCAGTGAAACATAGTCGCACCCATTGCTACTTTTGCCGCCTCGGGTGTATTAGGTGTTACATTCAGTGGTGTTTCAAACCAGCCTGTATAATAAGCAAGTGGTTCAGCAACGCCCCAAAACATTAAGCCAATACCCATTCCCGCAGCAAATAACATAGCTAACCATGAGATACGTGAATGAGTCGGTTTAGCATCATCACCACCTAAACGAATGTTACCGTAAGGTGAAACAATAAGCGCTAAACAAAAAACAACGAAAAAATTAGCAGCCCACATAAATAAGGCGTCAAAGTTATTGATAATATCTGTTTTTATACCATCAAGAGCAGATTTAGCCGTTTGTGGATCGGTAACAAGAATGGCGATTAAAAAAATGACAATCAGTCCGGCACTTATGCCGAAAACAGAGTTATGTATATCAAGCCCCCATTTTTGTACGTTGTCTTGACCTACAGTGTAGTCTGTACTGTCAATACTATATTTGTCATGATTTTCCTTCATGCAATACCTCTTTAGTTGTCCTAACAAGCCAAAATAAATTCGGCGTTATATCGAATTACATTAGCCTTTAAATATTAAGTAAATGTAATACCATAATTATTTGAAGACTAACTAATTTGAAGAGTGATCATACAGCTAGTAGTGTATGAGTTAAATATTAAATGTAAATGAATTTGCATTTAAAACGCTGTTTATATAGCCAAATTCATGATTCTTTTATTTAAAAAGCCCTAAAATTGTAAATTCAGTGAACGTTAAAATTTAGTTTGCTATTAAAAGTATTAATTTACTTGGCTAAGTAAAAAAAGATCACTTTTAAGCAACTTAATTAATGCTTAAATACTAGGGCTTGTTGACCTTTTAGGATTGAAATTTGTTCTATTTAGGAGCGATTTAATCGATCCTAAGTTTGTAACCTAACGGTGCTGTTTCAAATCTGCGTTATTCTACATGCTTACATACACGTGAGAATAATTAAAAGCTGAGCAGTAAAGAGCAAATTTCCCTTCAGGGCTAGTATAAATTTATAAGCTGATAAGCATCTTTAATCAAGTTGTAATATGAATATGATTTAACACAACACTAAGCTATATTTTATAAATAGATAGGCAAAGGATTAATACTATTATGCGTGAATGCGCTTTAAACAATACCAATCAAAACGAACTTGTTAAACGCTTTTACAGCGTTAGAGGCGAAAGCCTGGCTATTATTGAACCACTCACTGTAGAAGATTGCCAATTACAAGCTATGGCAGATGCCAGCCCAAGTAAATGGCATTTAGCGCACACGACGTGGTTTTTTGAAACGTTTTTACTTAGTGTTTATTGCAAGCAGTACACTGTGTTTAACTCTCACTATAGAATGCTTTTTAATTCTTACTACAATGGGATTGGAGAGCAATTTAAGCGCGCACACCGAGGTAGTTTATCTAGGCCTAGTTTAGATGAAGTTTTAGCTTATAGAGAGCATGTAGATAGCTGTGTGGTTGAATTACTTAAAACTGAATTTAGCCCACAAATTAAAGATATTATTGAACTTGGGTTACACCACGAGCAACAGCATCAAGAACTAATGCTGATGGACATCAAATATAACTTTTCAGTAAATCCATTATTTCCGCAATATAAAACATCGCCTTTAAACAGCCAAAACAAATCAGCAGATATTAAGCCCCTTAATTTTATAAACTTTGAGCAAGGCATTATTAATATAGGTACAAATGCCGACGATGAATTTGCATACGATAACGAGCGCCCTAAACACCAAGTATTAATTCATCCATTTAGCTTCGCCAATAGGTTGGTCACTAATGGGGAATATTTAGACTTTATAAAAGCAGGCGCGTACAGCAATCCACAGTATTGGTTAAGCGACGGTTGGGCAAATATACAAAACAACGCTCTAACGCAACCATTATTTTGGCATTGTATAGATAACGAGTGGTTTGAGTTTACACACTATGGATTAGAGCCTCTCAATTTAAATGCCCCGATCTGTCATGTTAGTTATTTTGAGGCCAGTGCCTATGCTAATTTTGTAAAGGCTCGCTTGCCTACAGAGTTCGAATGGGAATATGCAGCTAAAAATACACCTTCAACAGAGATTAATAATCACTACCTAACACCTCAGCAAGCAAAGAGTGATACTGAAATAAATCAGTTAACTGATTCGTGTTGGCAATGGACGAACAGTGCATATTTACCATACCCCGGTTTTAAGCCTATTGAAGGAATAGCAGGGGAATACAATGGTAAGTTTATGAATAACCAAATGGTGTTACGTGGTGGGTGTGTGTTTACCCCTCAAAACCATTTACGACAAACATACCGTAATTTTTATTACCCGCATCAAGCGTGGATGTGCAGCGGGATAAGACTAGCTAAGGATATAGTATGAGCCAAGTAACAGCGATTAAGCAAAGCAACATAACCGACACTGAATTTCTAAACGACGTGATAAGCGGATTAACTCAACAACAAAAAACGCTTCCGTGTAAATATTTTTATGATGATAAAGGTGCTGCATTATTTGAGCAAATAACAACCTTACAAGAGTATTATGTTACACGTACTGAGCTTTCTATATTAGCGCAACACTCAAAGTCGATTGCTCAAATGCTACCTGAAAATCTCTCTATTATAGAGCCCGGCTGTGGCTCGGGTAAAAAGGTAGCCTATTTATTAGCGCATATGGCAAACGTTAAAACCTTTGTACCGTTTGAAATATCTGAGGAGATGCTCAGTTATTCACTTGCACATTTGTCACCGTTATTTCCAGATTTGGCAATTTCGCCATTATTAGGAGACTTTACACATAGCCAAATGGTCAAACAGCTAACCAAAGACACCGCTTTAGACAGTCAAACTAATTTGGTGTACTTTCCGGGCTCTACTCTTGGTAATTTTGCCCCAGTTAAAGCCATAGAAATTATGAATAATTTCCATCGCTTATGCGGTGTAAATGGTTATGTATTAATTGGGGTTGATTTAGTAAAAGAGCGCCAAGTGTTACTTGATGCATATAACGATAAAGCGGGAGTTACCGCCGCATTTAATAAAAACTTACTACAACGTATTAATAACGAGCTAAACGGCACATTTAATATAGATAATTTTAGCCACGAGTCACGCTTTAACGAGCAACATAGCCGTATCGAAATGCATTTAGTAAGTAATCGTACTCAAAGCGTGATTATAAATGATCAGCAAATAGACTTTATAGAAGGCGAAAGTATCCATACAGAAAACTCTCACAAGTACACGCTCGAGTCGTTTAAGCAGCTTGCAGCGCAAGCTAATTTAAAGTTAGAGCAAACATGGCAAGACGATAGTAACTATTTTGCCCTGTGTTTATTAAGACCGCTTTAAGCATTACTTAAGTTATGTTTAGTAAATGACAACTTTAGCATTGTTAAACTCATAGTTTAGCAATGCGCCATTATTTGATTGTTGTATAAGCTTGGCTTTATTTAAACCGTACAGTCTAAATAGCAGGGGGGCAATAACAGATACCGCAGAGCCTGTAGCACTGTCTTCATTTACACCAAACTGGGGTGCAAAGTATCTAAAATGCGCTATGGTTTTTTTTTTGTCTATATTTTTTATACTGAGCGCTATAACAGCATTCTTATGGAGTTTATTCAACGCGTTAAAATCAACTTGTAAGCTTTTTAAATCGTCTTTTTCAACTGCTTTATCGAATTCTTTACTAAATTCTTTACTAAATAATACAACCGTATAACCGTTTTTATCAGCGGTAGTGTAGGCTGCTTTTATTGCTACTGAAAACACACTTTTTAACTCACCTTCAGCTAACTCGCTTTTTTTAGGCTCTATGCTTTTTAGTAACAGCTGAGCGCGTTGTTTTTTTACTCTTATAGTAAAGCGCTCATTACTCATTGAAGTAAATACTTCAGGGCAATAACCCAAATAACCTATTAAAAAATTAGCGGCCGCTAAAGTGCCATGTCCGCAGCGTTTAATTTCACTTGTTTGGTTAAACCAGCGAATATTGCAATGGCGTTTAGCTATCTCATTTTGATTTAAAAATACGGTAGCAGGGTAAGTTGATTGTGATGCAATATATTGCATTGTTTTTGATGTTAACCCATTTTTATAAATAACAATTAAAGCGCTTGAGCCTTTTAAGTTATGTGCAGAGCTATAAAAAACAGATTCGGTGGAAGTGAGCTCTATAAAGCGAAGCGTAAGCCATTTAGGCTTACGCTTGGCTAAACAAAGAGTATTAACCTTTGCTTGCATATGCGTCGTTATGAACGCCCGCAGCACGACCTGATGGATCAGCATTGTTTTGGAACGATGCGTCCCATGCAAGTGCTTCAGGAGTCGAACACGCTACCGATTTACCATGCGGTACACATTTAGCTGATGCATCACCAGGGAAATGCGATTCAAAAATAGTACGGTAGTAGTAAGCTTCTTTTGAATCTGGCGTATTAATAGGGTATTTAAATTTAGCATTTTCAAGCTCTTGATCGCTCACTTGCTCATTTACAAACTCTTTTAAGGTATCAATCCAGCTGTAGCCTACACCGTCTGAAAATTGCTCTTTTTGACGCCATAGCACTTCATCAGGTAAGTAACCTTCAAAGCCTTCACGTAAAATGTGTTTTTCAATTTTTCCATCTTTACACATTTTAGCTTCAGGGTTGATACGCATAGCAACATCAACAAATTCTTTATCAAGAAACGGTACACGTGCTTCTACGCCCCATGCCGCCATTGATTTATTAGCACGTAAACAGTCAAACATATGCAGTTTTGATACTTTACGGTTTAGCTCTTCATGAAACTCTTGTGCGTTAGGGGCTTTATGGAAGTATAAGTAACCACCAAATAGCTCATCAGCACCTTCGCCAGATAACACCATTTTAATGCCCATTGCTTTAATTTGGCGAGCCATTAGGTACATAGGTGTAGAGGCACGAATAGTTGTTACGTCATAGGTTTCTATGTGGTAAATCACTTCACGTAATGCATCAATACCTTCTTGAATGGTAAAAATGATAGGGTGGTGAATAGTACCAATCATGTCAGCTACTTTTTGTGCAGCCGCTAAATCAGGCGAGCCTTCAAGGCCTACTGAAAAAGAATGCAGCTTAGGCCACCATGCGTCGCTTTCGTCGTTATCTTCAATACGTTTTGCAGCAAAGCGCTGGGTAATAGCAGAGATAACCGATGAGTCTAAACCACCAGATAGTAATACACCGTAAGGCACGTCACACATTAATTGGCGTTTAACGGCCGCTTCTAATGCATCTTTAACGTCTTGCGCTTCTGCGCTGTTATCTTTAACTGCATCAAATGTTTCCCAATCACGTTTGTAATAAGGCGTCATTTTGCCATCTTTGCTATACAGGTAATGCCCTGGTGGAAATTCTTCAATATGCTTACAAATTGGAGAAAGTGCTTTTAGCTCAGAAGCAACGTAAAAGTTACCGTGCTCGTCGTGACCGGTGTAAAGCGGGATAATACCAATATGGTCACGGCCAATTAAGTAAGCGTCATTTTCTTCGTCGTATAAACAAAATGCAAAAATGCCATTTAGATCATCTAAAAAGTCAGGCCCTTTTTGTTTATACAGCGCTAAAATAACTTCACAGTCTGATTGAGTTTGAAAAGTAAAATCAACGTCTAACTCTGCTGCAAGTTCTTTATGATTATAAATCTCGCCGTTAACCGCCAAAATATTTGTTTTTTCAGGATTGTATAAAGGCTGCGCACCGCTTGATACACCAACAATAGCTAAACGCTCATGCACTAAAATAGCTTTTTCAGATGCATATACACCAGACCAATCTGGGCCACGGTGTCTAAGCAGCTTTGACATTTCAATTGCTTGGGTACGCAATTGAGTGGGATCAGATTTAATATCTAATACCCCAAAAATTGAACACATAGTAACTCCTCATTCCTATTATGTGTGCAGCAGAGCCAATTTGCTGTGCTGCGAAACCTTGTTTTATCAGAAAAAATTACTCAAGTCACATAGCTTTTACAATTAATTAAGAATAATTTATGCACCAAGCTAGATGTAATTGCACCAAAGTGGTTAATGCGTGGTTCCTGCTGCTATTTTTACGTCGCTATTGTTGTTCAAAGCTTGTGCAATCATAACTCTCAGGGCATTAATAACGGTTTCTTCGCTCATGCTTGGTGCGCCATTGTGGTGCACAGCTTGGCTTGGTAAATAAGGAATATGCACAAAGCCACCTTTCATTACAGCGCAGTGATCATTTATGTAATGCATAAGACCATACATAACGTGATTACACACATACGTACCTGCTGTATTGGAAATGGCAGCAGGTATATTGCTGTTGTGCAATGCTTGTAACATGCGCTTTATGGGTAAGTTTGTGAAATAGGCATCAGGGCCATTTTTTTCTATTGGTGTATCGATAGGCTGCTGACCTGCATTGTCTTTAATGCGTGCATCGTCAACGTTTATTGCAATACGCTCAATTGATATTTCGCTGCGCCCACCAGCTTGGCCTATACATAAAACAACCGCCGGATTGTGTGACTCAATGGCGTTTATAAGCTGACTGATAGACGTATTAAATTCACAGGCAAGTTCTAGTGTGCATATTTTGTGTTTCATGATGATAGTTTCATCAAGTTTTTGCACTGCTTGCCAAGAAGGATTGATAGCTTCGCCACCAAAAGGAGCAAAGCCAGTTATTAATACACACGGCATAGTAGAAGTTGATTTAGTCATTAAACACCAAGCTATACATTAAAATAATATTAACGGCGAGTAAGATAACGGCCGTCGGAATTTGAACCTTTATTACATGGTACCTATTTTTAAAATCTAGGGCGTGTTGATTCTAGAATATTTTATAGGTTATTTTTAAGTGCAAGGCTCAATTGATGTAGGTGCCCGTCAAGTTTCTGCTTCGCCTTTGCTGCTTCTTCAAACGTTACATATTTAAATTCAACAGTATCTAAGGGTCTAAATTGTGCAAATTGATGTAAGTCGGCTTCAATTACAGTCCCTAAAAGAGGGTAACCCCCGGTTGTTTGACCATCGTTAAGTAGCACAATAGGCTCACCATTCGGTGGCAGTTGAATACTCCCAGGACTCACCCCTAGTGATGGCAAAGAGTGCGAATGTGCCAAATTATTTTTATGCTCAAGCCTTACGCCCATTCGGTTGCTGTTACTACTAACTTTAAATGGGGTAGATACAAAGTTGTTAAGTAAAGGCTCGCCTAACAAATTAGCATGAGGGCTTGGGTGCAGTCGTATAAGCTTGCGCTGGGCGGGAGCAATTGCGCCTACTTTTATAAACTCTCCATAATAAGGAGTAATGGGTATTTCATCACCAGTGGCGAGAGCTCTACCTTCAATACCACCAAAACATGCGTTTAAATCTGTAGATTTAGAGCCCATAACTTCAGTATTTTGTATACCGCCTTTCACTGCTAAATAAGCTCTTAATCCAGCTCTACCAGTAGCAAAGCTCAGTACTTGTTTATTTTTTACTGTGTATGTCCAACCAGGGTAAATTGCTTGTCCATCAAGGGTTGCTTGCAAATCTGCACCATGAAGCGCAATTACTGTGTCGCAGGTGAATTCCAGCTCGCACAGACCAACAGTTATTTCTAAAACGGCATCATTGTCGTTATTGTTAAGTAATCTATTAGCAATTATTTGTGCAAAGGGGTCTAAGCTGCCCGCTTTGCTTACACCTAGATGGCGGTAGCCACTACGGCCAAAATCTTGAATTGTAAGTAATACACCACTTTTAAGTACTTTAATCATGAGTTGCTCCTTTATTAACTAGCGGAACAAATTCAAGCGTATCGCCTGGTTGAATTAAACAAGGTTGCTCAGAGTTCGAATCAAACAAAGCAGTATCTGTATGACCTATTATGTGCCAACCACCAGGGGTATCTGCGGGGTAAATTCCGGTTTGTGCAGCACCTATTGCAACAGAGCCTTTAGGAACTTTAATGCGTGGCTCATCACGCCTTGGTGTATGTAATTGCTCTTCTAAACCATGTAGGTAAGCAAAACCGGGCTGAAAGCCTAAAAACAAAACGTAGTATTTGGTTTTACTATGAATATTAATAACCTCATCAGCGCTTAAATTGTGATAACGAGCCACGTAATTAATATCCTCACCCTTGTATATGGTTTCGATTAAGTGATGTTGCCCTTTAAAAGTACTCGTTTTAATATCATTCCACAGCGAAGGTAGCACTTGTAACCACTTATTTAAGTGTTTATCTGATTTTAAATAGAGAGTGAGCGAGTTCATGGCTGGCACCAAATCGCTAAATTCATCAGTGCTTTTACAGTGGCTAGCTAAAGCCCAAATTTTCTTTTGAATAGAGAGTCTATCTGTAGCGTCTAAATGCGATGCATCAAGTAGTAAACTACTGTTTGTTAATGCATAAATATGGGGAGCTGGCTTCATTAAATAAACCTATTTGTACAACATAATTTAAACGTAACACAGTTTTATTAATTTATTTACACCATTGCGACTAAGTGGTTATGTTTAGTGTTTATTTACCCAGCTTACTTTAAGAGTGTTTTTATATTCAATTAATCGTATTTAACTTATTGAGGACTAAAACTTAATACATTTCGTACTAAATAAGTAATTAGGTTGAAATGAAAATTAAGATAAGGAGGTCTTAATTAGCACGCACTTGTTTATGAGGTACTTTATGAAACACCAGCATTTATTATATTTATCAGGCGCTGCTATTATATTTAGCGCAGGCAGCTTTGCTTTATCTATGGAAAAGGTAGAACACAGTAATGTAGAAGCCACCATGCATGTAGAAACCATTGTACTGGGGTCTGGTTGTTTTTGGGGAGCAGAAAAACGCTACGAAGCGCTTAATGGCGTTATTGATGCTGAGTCGGGTTATGCTGACGGTAATGGGTTTAAAGCAACGTACAGAAATATTACTGATCAGTCTCGTCGTTTTGACGAGAACAATTATGCTGAAGTTGTGCAAGTTATGTATAACAGTAATATAATTTCAGCAGAAGATCTCTTAAAAAACTATTTTGAAAGTCACGATCCTACGCAAAAAAATCGCCAAGGTAACGACATCGGTACGCAATATCGTTCAATCGTATTAACGACTACTGATGCACAAGCTAAAGTAGCTGAGCAAGTTAAATCGCAATATCAGCAGCTTTTAACTGATGCGAGCTACGGCAAAATCGAAACGGTTATTAAACCGCTTACAGGTTTTGTATCGGCAGAAGAATATCACCAAAATTATCTAGAAAAGAACCCTAATGGCTATTGCCCCGATCATTCTACAGGCGTAGTTTTTAATAAAACACCCGTAGAAAAAGCAGACAACAGTGCTCTACTCGCAGGTAAGCAAATAGTGGTACTTGATTCTCGTGATTACTGCCCGTACTGTGAAAAATTTAAAAAAGCAGTCGCAAATGATTACAAAGGCACAATACCTATGACATTTCGTCATGCTGACCAACTTAATGATTTAACTATTAAGTCAGCCACGTGGGCAACGCCGACTATTTTGTTTCTAGAAAATGGCGTTGAGGTATATGGCCGTCAAGGCTATGCAACACCTGAAGAGTTTTATAAAGCATTAGGCGCTTTTAAATTAGGTAACAGTGATGCTTATAAAGTTGCATTCGATGCACGAACAGATAGACCTTATTGTAAAGAGTACAAAGAGTTTAAAAATACACCTGATGGTACTTTTGTTGATAAATTAAGTGGAGAGCCGCTATTTGATACAAGCGATAGGTTTAACTCCGGTACTGGTTGGTTGTCGTTTAAGCACCCAGTAAAAAGTAGTGTAACGCAGCATGACGATAGCAGCTGGGGAATAACACGTATTGAGCTACGTTCTAAAAGTACAGGTATTCATCTTGGACATTTATTCCCAGGAGAAGGCCCTAGAGGCACAGACCGCTACTGTATAAACGCAACAGTACTCGATTTTGTACCAAGAGATAAAAGCTAAACCTTTTACTTTGTAAAGCCTGATTTTAATCAGGCTTTTTTTTGCATAAAATAAAATAGATTTATCATATTCTTTGCAAATTTGTTAAAATTAAAGCGTTCAGGAAAACGTCAATAATATTACTTAGGTTATTAATGAATCGATTTGTAAAAATAACAACGCAGTTAATGTATTTGCCTTTAGCTTTATTAATTTTTATAACCGATGCTAAGTCGGCAACCCACTATGTCGTCGGCGTAGAGAATATAGAGTATCTACCTTACTTTGATGGTAGTGGAACAAATGGTGCTGACTATTATGGCTTCAGTGAAGAGTTGCTCACTTTATTTGCACAGCAGCACGATTTTGAATTTGAGTTTTACACGCTGCCAATTAATCGTCTCTATAAAGAATTCATTGATCACCATCATGTTGATTTTAAATATCCTGATAACCCTCAATGGAAACCAAGTTATAAAGCTTCCTTTGGTGATTTAAATGAAATTATTTATTCGCAGCCAACCGTTGTGACTAAAACGGGTATTGCGAGTTTAAATAAAAATATCACTATTGATGAATGCGTTAGTTTTGCAACGGTGAGAGGGTTTACGTCTCAAAGCTTTAAACCTTTAATGAATAACGAAAACGTTGAGCTAATTGAAACCGCTAACGTAATGGAATTAATAGAGATGCTTTTAAAAGAGCGAGTGGAGTGTATTTACATATCTAACGATGTATTAAACTATAATATTGTTAAATATTTCAAATTAACCCGACCCGTTTATTTTCAAAACGAATTGCCGACAGATTTACAAGCCTTTTTATTATCGTCGATTGACTATCCTGAGGTAGTTAAGCAATTTGATACATTTTTGCTTTCACATAAAGTGCAAATAAGTAAATTAAAAAAAGAGTATCAAATAAAAAATTAACTAAAAAAGCCCCGTAAGTTATAACTTACGGGGCTTTTTAAAAGGTATTAACCTGTATATAACTATATTATGTATGTGCTTAATAATAAAAACAGTCC
>NZ_BADV01000042.1:0-10107 GCF_000238895.1 Pseudoalteromonas sp. BSi20429
CAATTTTTCACCTGCCTGCTTTTCAATTGCTTTAACAACCTTTTCTAGTTGTATACCTCTTGAAGACTCATATGGAATAGAAGAGGCTGCCAACACTGCCACTTTATAATCACCTGCTTGTATAGCAAAATTAGAAACATTTTCTAATGCCGAACCTCTAGATGAATCATATGGGATTTGTGAAGCAGCAACTAACATAAGTTCCGTTTGTGAAGGTTTTTTACTAACTTCATATGGAATGGTGTATTGAATAGCGTCACTACGATTAGACGATGAGTTTATATCTTTTGTAATCGCTGTAAATGCCCAAATAAAAGCAGGCATTGCTAACATAAATGCAAATATACCTACAAAATTTAAAAGTCCTGCAACTGCTTCTGACACGGGACTCGGTTCAGATTTCCCATCAGAGGAACTCTCGGCTGATTTAAAGGTTGCAGCTTTATACAAGCCAACAAGAGCTGTCGCTAAAATGATTAATTGGATGACTAAATCTGTACTCATACTTTTGAATTGCCTAACGCCGCATTAAGCGGACAAAAATAGTGGGTTAAAATGTGTAGCGAAGCGAAACGTAACCCACTGTTTTTGTTCCGTTTAAATGCCTTATTAAATGCGCTTTTATGCAAACACTTTTATTAAAGAACCAATAATAATACCAACTAACCCAGATACTATTGCGACCCACCACCTAGAGT
The DNA here is from genome assembly GCF_000238895.1 of Pseudoalteromonas sp. BSi20429. Taxonomy (NCBI): domain Bacteria; kingdom Pseudomonadati; phylum Pseudomonadota; class Gammaproteobacteria; order Alteromonadales; family Pseudoalteromonadaceae; genus Pseudoalteromonas; species Pseudoalteromonas sp. BSi20429. Next base: position 699 of record NZ_BADV01000042.1, read on the forward strand.
CTTTTTTATGATCTATTTCACTAGAATGTAAATTGATTGCGGTGTTAATTAACGTTGAAATATCATCGTTACTTAATGGCACTCTAGATATACGAACTCTCTGTTCATCAGTAAGAGCCTTAAATTTTTCTCTCGAAATTTTTTCTTCTAAGTCGACATTATAAAGCTTCTGATAATTTCTTCGCCAAACTAAAGATGCTTTATTTCTACCTCCACCTAAGCGAAAAAACTCAGGATGCTCTTCAAATATTGTTTTCCAATAATCACCATTGGACTCATCACCCTCGATTCTTTTAGCCCAAGTTGAATGCTCAGCTTTGTAAAACTTATAAGTTGCCATTACTTGAATAGCAGCAATTACATCCGCTAATCTGTTTCTATTTGTAGTATATGGATTTCTCAAAATATCTCCGATGTGAGGGTAGCCATTTAACACCCGATTAAGCGGCGAAAAGCGCTCTTGTTTTTGTCCGACTTAAATCGTTTGTTAGCTTCCGTTCTTTGCAAGAAAACTAAGAAACTCACTTTCGATTTCTTTCGCATCTCCATATATCCCCAAGTTTGCGTCGTGTAGCTCGTCCCAGAAACACATCATCATTGATGAGACATCGTCATTTGGTAGATACTCAGTAAAGGCCATATCATAGACTTGACGAGTAACTCGTTCATAAGTTGCTTTGCCAGATTTCAATGCTTCGTGAAACAAAGAAAAAGCTTCTTTTGCAACATCATGCTTGTTGGAATGTTCACCGAATTTTCCTAACGCTGAAATCGCATCATAAATATTTTTCGAAACTGATAAATCAAATAGAACCTCGTCAGGCTCTTCTTGTTGCAATATTAGATGGTCAGCCCACTCTACAACATCATCATTGGACAATGCCCCACATTCAAGAGCCAAAATCATTGCGTTAGTCTTTAAAGTATCCACAAGGAAGCTAACAACTTTGTATCCGACATTTGTCGCTTTATAAACCGACAAATGTCCAAATATTACAAAGGTTCTAATTTAACCAGCTAATAAGGACTTGTAAACAACTAGTTAGCCGATATTTAAGTTTCCTTGATGTAGAAATGCCCCAAAATGGTAGAGATCAGTAATATCGGACAAAAAAGTAATGAGCTATAAAAATAGGTGTAAGCGATATTATTAATAAGATAACTTAAATTTTTCTCTAAGCTTTTGCCTTTAACCTAAAATAAAAAAGCCGCTGTTCATTGCAAACAGCGGCTTTCGTCTTAAGATTTACAAGCTTAAAGCTTGCTTAACTTAAACTTGATTTTTATTGTTTACCAATCACTTCAAGTCCACCCATGTATGGGCGTAATACTTCTGGTACTACTACTGTGCCATCGGCTTGTTGGTAGTTTTCTAGTATGGCTACTAGTGTACGGCCAACGGCTAAGCCTGAACCATTTAGTGTATGTAGTAACTCTGGCTTTTTAACACCTTCACGACGAAAACGTGCTTGCATTCTACGCGCCTGAAAGTCAGCCATGTTTGAACAAGACGAAATTTCACGGTATGTGTCTTGCGCAGGTAACCATACTTCTAAATCGTATGTTTTAGCTGAGCCAAAGCCCATGTCGCCCATACATAAAATTACTTTACGGTACGGAAGTTCTAATGCTTGTAGTATTTGCTCTGCGTGACCTGTTAACTCTTCAAGCGTTGCCATTGAGTCTTCTGGTTTTACAAGTTGTACAAGTTCAACTTTATCAAACTGATGCTGACGAATTAAGCCACGTGTATCGCGACCATAGCTGCCTGCTTCACTTCTGAAACACGGAGTGTGGGCAACTAAGCGAATTGGTAAATCGCTTTCATCGTAAATTTCGTCGCGAGCGCTGTTTGTAAGCGGTACTTCAGCTGTAGGAATTAAGCTAAAGCCGGCTTGTTGTTCGCCGTCGTCATTTACAAGGCCTAATGTGTGGAATAAATCGCCCGCAAATTTAGGTAGTTGGCTCGTGCCGTAAAGGCTTGCACTATTTACTAAGTACGGTACATACATTTCTGTATAGCCGTTTTTATCAGCATGTGTATCTAGCATAAATTGCGTTAGTGCACGGTGCATACGCGCTACTTGGCCGCGCATTACAGTAAAGCGTGCGCCACTAATTTTAACGCCCATTTCAAAGTCTAAGCCGTTTAGGTCTTGGCCTACATCTACGTGGTCTTTAACTTCAAAATCGAATTTTTTAGGTGTGCCCCACGTTAAAATTTCAACGTTGTCGTCTTCGTCTTTACCTGCGGGTACCGACTCGTCTGGCAAGTTTGGAATTGCTAAAGCAATGTCGTTAATTGCGGCTAATACTTCATCTTGCTCTGTTTTAGCGGCGTCTAGCTCACTGCCTAAGTTAGCCACTGCATCAAGTAGTGGCTGTGCGTCTTCGCCTTTAGCTTTGGCTTGACCAATTGCTTTTGCGCTTGCATTACGTTGACTTTGAAGTTCTTGCGTTTTTACTTGTAATGTTTTGCGTTTTTCTTCAAGTGCCGTTACCGTCGCGACATCGAGTTCGTAACCGCGAGCTGCTAAACGCGCTGCAGTTTGTTCGATGTCTTGACGTAAAAATTTAGAATCTAACATGTTAGTTTTTTAACCTTTTTGCATTACTAGCTGAAGGCCCAGCCAAGCCATAAAAATACACACCATCACGTTTAAGATGATATTGAGGGCCATTTTAATAAAGTGACCTTGTTGTAATAACAACAACGAGTCCATTGAGAATGTTGAAAAGGTGGTTAATGCACCTAAAAAGCCAATACCGATAAGGGTTTTGGCGGGGCTTGCGGTGATAATTTCTTTATCTATCAAACCGTACAAAATGCCCATTAACAATGAACCCAGAATATTAACCGTCAACGTGCCAAAAGGGAATCCCCTACCGAGGAGTTTTAGCATGCTTTCGCTAATAAAAAACCGTAAACACGCACCTGAGGCTCCGCCAAGGGCGATCATCATATAAAGTTTAATCATTTTCGTATCGTTTAAGTGGGCTTTGCGCATCGCGCTCTTTTAGGTAATCGAGTTTTTGTTTAATTTTTTGCTCAAGTCCGCGCTCGCTCGGTAAGTAATATTCTTTGCCGTCCATTTCTGGTGGTAAGTATTTTTCACCTGCGGCAAATGCACCTTCTTCATTGTGCGCATAACGATACTCAGCACCATACCCTAAGTCTTTCATTAAGTTAGTTGGCGCATTACGTAAATGCTCTGGCACTGGGTAACTTGGCTCGTTTTGAGCGTCTGCTTTGGCTTGATTAAACGCCATATACACCGCATTACTTTTGGGTGCACTGGCTAAATACAATGTGGCTTGTGCAATTGCACGTTCGCCTTCGCCGGGCCCTACTCGCTGAAATATATCCCACGCATTTAAGGCCACTTCCATCGCACGCGGATCGGCGTTACCTATATCCTCTGTTGCAATGGCAAGTAAACGCCTTGCTACATACAAAGGGTCGCCACCACCGGCTAAAATTCGGCAATACCAATACAGCGCACCATCGGGAGAGCTACCACGTACTGATTTATGAAAGGCTGATATTAAATCGTAAAATTCATCGCCGCCTTTATCGTATTTAGCTAAATGAGTAGGTAAAACTTGGCTAAGTACGTGCTCGTCTACGTTGTATTGACCGTTTTGCTCGGTTGTTAAATCAACCGCTTGTTCAAGTAAATTAAGTACTTTACGCGCATCGCCGCCACTTGCTTGGCATAGTGCCTTTTTAGCGTTGTCGGCAATAGTGATGTGTTTTTGGCTTAGCTGCTCGTCTTGTTTAAGTGCGCGCTCTATTACGGTGTATAAGTCGGTATCGGCAAGCGATTTTAAAACATACACACGTGCACGCGACAATATAGCGTTGTTAAGGGCAAACGATGGGTTTTCGGTGGTTGCACCTACAAATATAAAGGTGCCGTCTTCTATGTGCGGTAAAAACGCATCTTGCTGAGACTTATTAAAGCGATGAACCTCGTCAACAAACATAAGGGTGCGTTGGCCACGGCTTTCTAGGTTATCGCGCGCTTGCGTTACGCTGTCACGTATACCTTTTACGCCTGCGGTTACCGCCGACATTTGAATAAGTGAGGCATCAGCATGGTTGGCAATTATTTGCGCAAGTGTTGTTTTACCTACACCCGGCGGGCCCCATAAAATTAAACTATGGCATCGCCCCGCGACAATGGCTTGATGCAGTGGTTTATCAGTACTTAATAAGTGTTGCTGACCAATGTACTCGTCAAGCGTTGTGGGGCGCATACGCGCAGCAAGTGGCCGTACATCGGGCCCAAAATTAAATCCTAAATTACTCACCGTTACTCTGATCGTCTATTTCAACACCTTCAGGAGGCGTAAATTCAAAAGTGCTTTTATCAAGCGGCGTATTAACTTGGGCATTGTTAAACGTAAATGACGATAGCTGCCCTGAGTTGTCGGTAACGACTAGTTTAGCAAGGCCTTGCTCGTTACCCGCAAACGCTATATCAAGTTGTTCTACTTGGCTTTCTACGCCTTTATTTGGCGTTACACTAAAGCCTGTATTTGTTGCAAGTACGCTGTATTTTTCCCACTGTGCTGGGTCTTTTGATGTAAGTAGCACAAATGGTGTTGAGTCGATTAGGCTGCTGGTTTTCATAATTGTTACTTGCTCAGCAAAGCTGTCGAAGTAATAGGTTTTATCGCCGTTTGATACAAATAATGTATCGTCTGGGTTTGTTTGCTGCCAGCGAATCATCATAGGCTGTTGAAGCGCTATTGTGCCCTCGCCTTGCATAACAGCTTGGCCTTCTTTGTCTGTTACTTTTTGTGCAAACTGCGCTTTAAAGCTTTTTAAAGTAGCAAGTCTGTCTTGTAATGCTTGGCTGTCATCAGCAAAGCTTGGTGCGGCAAGTACGCTGCCTAACACTAATAATAAGGCGTTAAATTTTTTCATTAGTTTGCTCCATTAGGTACTAATACATCGCGAGCGCCGTTATGACCTGGTGAGCTCACGATACCCGATGTTTCCATTTGTTCGACTAAACGTGCTGCGCGGTTATAACCAACACGCAGTTTACGTTGCACTGACGATACCGATACCTTGCCGGTTTCAATTACAAACGATACGGCTTCGTCGTATAACGGATCGTTCTCTTCGTCTGCATTTTCGCTTGCTTCACCTGGCAATAAAATATCTTCACTGGCATCACCATTGAGTATTTCATCAACGTAATTTGGCTTAGCACGCGCTTTCCAATCGTTTACTACTGCGTGTACTTCATGGTCGTCTACAAACGCGCCATGTACACGCTCTGGTACGCTAGTGCCTGGTGGTAAATAAAGCATATCGCCCATACCCAGTAAGTTTTCTGCGCCTTGCTGGTCAAGTATGGTACGCGAGTCTATTTTACTTGATACCTGAAACGCCATACGCGTTGGTATATTTGCTTTAATTAAACCTGTTATTACATCTACCGAAGGGCGCTGCGTTGCCAGTATTAAATGAATACCTGCCGCACGTGCTTTTTGGGCTATGCGGGCAATCAGCTCTTCTACTTTTTTACCAACAATCATCATCATGTCGGCAAATTCGTCAATTACTACAACAATACTGGGTAATTTACCTAGCTCGTCTGGGCCTTCTTTCATGCCATCGGTGTCTTTAAATAATGGATCAAGAATCGGGTAACCCGCTTCATTGGCTTCAAGCACTTTTTGGTTATAACCTTTTAAGTTACGCACACCCAATGCTGACATTAATTTATAACGACGTTCCATCTCGCCCACACACCAACGCAGTGCGTTAGCGGCTTCTTTCATGTCGGTGACTACTTCACACAATAAATGCGGAATGCCTTCGTATACTGATAGCTCAAGCATTTTAGGGTCAATCATAATCATACGTACATCGTCAGGACCCGATTTGTACAACAAGCTTACTATCATGACATTAACGCCCACTGATTTACCTGAACCGGTTGTACCGGCTACCAATAAGTGTGGCATTTTACCTAAATCAGCACATACCGGCTGACCGGCAATGTCTTTACCTAGCACCATAGTAAGTGGCGATGGATTTTGCTCAAATTTAGGCGCGTTTATTACTTCTGACAAACGTACTATTTCGCGGTGTTTATTAGGAAGCTCAATACCAACATATGTTTTACCCGGTATAACTTCTACAACACGCACACTAATTGCCGAAAGCGAACGGGCTAAATCTTTAGCCAAACCTGTAATTTTTGACACTTTAATACCTGGCGCTAAATCCAGCTCAAAGCGAGTAACAACAGGGCCTGGGTATACCGCTACAACTTTAGCTTGTACGTTAAAGTCGAGTAGTTTTGTCTCTACTAGGCGCGATACTGTATCGAGCTCTTCTTGCGAAATTGGGTTTTTAGCTTTGTCCGGTCTGTCGAGTAAATCAAGCGACGGTAATGGCCCCGGTGGTGGCTCTTGCGTTAATAATTGCTCAAACTTCTCTTTTGCCGTTGGCGGTGGTTGATATTGCGCTTTTGATTTAGGCATTGGTCTTGCTGGCGATACCACGGTTGTAACTGGTTTTTCAGGCTCTACAACTGGGCTTTGGTCAAGCGCGTTTAATGCAGCGGCCGTGTCCATTGGTTCGTCGTCTATGGCGCTAAAGCCAATTTCTTGATCGAGTATGTCGTCAAGCTCGTCAAACGGCATAAACTCGTCACTAATTTGTGGCTCGTTAAATGGCGTTTGCGGTTTATTAATTGCTTTTTGTTTATCTGCTTTTTTAGCTGATGTAGGCAGCTCTATTTGCTCTTTTATATCGTCTTCAAAATGGGCGTCTACCTCATCGTAATTATTTGCTTTGCCCGCAGCATGTTCTCGGTGCATCCAGCCTTTTGCGTACGATACAATAAAGCGGTAAAACCTAACCATTAAATCGCCAAGGTAATCTACAAAATCAACCCACGATACACCCGTTAATAAGGTAAGCCCTGCAAAAAAGAAACACAGCAATAATATAGAGGTGCCGGTAAAGTTAAACGCAGGCATCATGGCTGATGCAATAACATCGCCCACTACCCCACCAGAGGAAAAATTATAAATATCGTCAAAATTGATACTGCTAATAGCGGTAGCTGAGGTAATAAATAAAGCAAAACCAATAACACGCAGCGCTAAGGTGGTGTAATCAAGCTGTAAAATGCGGTGAGGTTGTTTAAATAGCAAGTAGCCAAATAGCTGGATGGCCGCTGGCACTAAGTAAGCCAACCAACCAAAGGTGAGTAATAAAATGTCGGCTATCCATGCACCGGCTGCTCCTGTGATGTTGCTTACTTCGCTAAAACTAGTTTGCGACCATGCAGCATCTGCTGGATCAAAGCTGATCAAGGCACATAAAATAAATATTGCCGTAAAGGTGCTGATAATCAGCCCTGTTTCTAATAGTCTTTGCACACCGTTTAGGCGCATAGTTCCCTATTCCTCTTTATTATTCTATTTTTATTCACACTTACTTAGCAGTGAAATACCTTAGCAGGAAATGCAATTTGTTGCACTTTATCTTAACCTTGATGGCCTGATTATGAACAAGTTTTTATAATTTGAGCTTATATAAGCAAATGACGCAGCTAATATAAATAACCTTAAGTAATATAAGGACGAATAATTACGCCTTCCTCACCTTTTACTTCTTCCATTACTACATAAGTTCGGCTTTCACTAACGTTAGGCAATTTTAATAATATGTCACCTAATACACCACGGTATTCTGACATATCATTTACGCGCGTTTTAAGTAAAAAATCAAAATTACCCGATACTAAATGACATTCGATAATTTCTTCGTGCTTTTTAACGGCCGCACTAAACTCATCAAATACGTCGGGAGATGTTTTAGTAATTGTTACTTCTACATACACCGATAAACCTTGCCCAAGCTTAGCTGGATCGACCACTGCTTTATAGCCAAGTATGTAGCCTTCCCGTTCTAGCTTTTTCACTCTCTCCAGACAGGGCGTGGCGCTTAGGCCAACTCGTCTGGCCAGTTCAACATTTGAAAGGCGTCCATCGTGCTGTAATTCCATTAAAATTTTACGGTCAATTCTATCTAATAACTGATGCATAGTGCCAACTAGTTTTTTATGCTGTTTATTTTTGTTATATAGATGATAACACTAGATTTGACTTTAAAAAAGGTGAGACACACGGGCTTATGATGAATATAATAGTGAAAAATGTTAATCCGTTCTTAATAAGGCAAATGATATGATTATTGGTGTTCCTAAAGAAATTAAAAACCATGAATACCGTGTAGGTATGGTTCCTGCGAGTGTTCGTGAATTAGTAAACCACGGTCATCAAGTGATTGTAGAAACTGATGCAGGCATGGGTATTGGTTTTACTAACGAAGATTACACGCTAGCGGGTGCTGAAATTTTAGCAACTGCTGCTGACGTTTTCGCTAAAGCAGACATGATTGTAAAAGTAAAAGAGCCACAAGCTGTTGAACGTGCAATGTTACGTGAAGACCAAATTCTTTTCACTTACTTACACCTTGCACCTGATCTTCCACAAACTGAAGACCTTGTAAAAAGCAAAGCTATTTGTATTGCATACGAAACTGTAACTGACTCTCGCGGTGGTTTACCACTTCTTGCTCCTATGAGCGAAGTTGCTGGTCGTATGTCTATTCAAGCTGGTGCACAAGCGCTAGAAAAATCTAACCACGGTCGTGGCATGCTACTAGGTGGCGTACCAGGCGTTGAAGCGGCTAAAGTTGTTATCATTGGCGGCGGTATGGTTGGTCGTAGTGCAGCGCAAATGGCTGTTGGCCTTGGTGCTGAAGTTGTCGTTCTTGACCGTAACATCGACGTATTACGTGCACTAGACGCGCAGTTTGGTAATAAAGTTAAAGCTATTTACTCAACTGCTGATGCTCTAGAAAAACACGTACTAGAAGCTGATTTAGTAATTGGTGGCGTACTAATCCCAGGTGCAGCTGCACCTAAACTAGTAACTGCTGCGCACATTAAAGCAATGAAACCTGGTTCTGCAATTGTTGACGTTGCAATCGACCAAGGTGGCTGTATTGCTACTTCTAAAGCAACAACGCATGCTGATCCTACTTTCATCGTTGATGAAGTTGTTCACTACTGTGTTGCTAACATGCCAGGTGCTGTTCCACGCACATCTACGTTTGCACTTAACAATGCAACATTGCCTTTCATCATTAACCTTGCAAACAAAGGTTATAAAAAGGCGTTACTAGATGACGCTCACTTCTTAAAAGGCTTAAACGTAATTAAAGGCCAAGTAACTTACAAAGAAGTAGCTGAAGCGTTCAACATGGAATATGTTGACCCACGCACAGCGGTAGAAAACGCATAATTTAGCGTTTTGTAGCTAGGTTGGTATTAAGTAATGTAGCTACCTAACTACAACCCATAAAAAA
>NZ_BADV01000041.1:0-14677 GCF_000238895.1 Pseudoalteromonas sp. BSi20429
TTTATAAATGGTGCCGACTAACCGAGTCGAACGGTTGACCTACTGATTACAAGTCAGTTGCTCTACCAGCTGAGCTAAGTCGGCACACAAAACTGTGTGCTAAGGCACGCGTAATAATGTTTAAACTGTTGATTAAACACCACTACTTTAATAAATGGTGCCTCGACCCGGAATCGAACCAGGGACACGAGGATTTTCAATCCTCTGCTCTACCAACTGAGCTATCGAGGCACTTAAACAGTGCTAATTAAAAATCTTAAGGGATTTTTAATGCAATTCCCACTCATCTCTAGCGACTGAGCTATCTGGGCGTGCGGCGTATTAAACGAGTTTTGCCCTTACAAGTCAACTTTTTTTTCTTCTTTATAACTGTTTGAACGGTTTTCAGACAACTCAGTACATTTTTTATTAATAACGTTCATTTTTACCACAAATCGGGCTATAACTATAAATAAATATAACTAAATCAGACTAAAACCGTAGTGAATTATTTTTTGTAAATGTTACGATTAGCTTAGATACGTACGATAGGGACTTATCGTAGTAAAAACACATCAATTGGAAACAATCAATGCAGAGTAAATTCTCATCGCCAGTAAAAGGCTTACTGCCACTTTTTTTAATCATTAATATTGCTGTAACAGCGCTCGCTATTGTTGCCCACTCATTTTATACACAAACTGAAGTTAAGACAGCCCAACCAGTATCATCTATTAATATTGTAACGCTTGCCGATAGATTAGACTTACCTATGGTTGATGCATTAACTATGTATGGTCAAGGTAAAGTAAAACAGTTACTTGATTTAACCTCCTTATTAGACGGTGACTTTGAATATACTCTATATCGCTTCAATGCTACATCAGATACTCAGTTGGTATATAGCAGCAGTAAACCAGCCATCGCTTCTGTTAAAACTGAAAAGCACTTAAAAGAAGAAGGTATTCTGCATCACCTACTATTGTTAAACGATCAACCCATTGGCGAGCTTATTATTAAGCAAAACATACCAGCCACGCCTTTAAGCGCTCAAGACTCTCAAGTTATCGCTTACATCATCGCGATAGCGAGTGTTGCTGCATTATTTATACTTACTTTAATGTTTAATATGTACATTAATACGCGCTTACGTAAAAGTACTGACACTCTTACTCAAGAGTTACAGGCAATCACTGAAGATGCTAATTATAATAGTAATGTTGATGAGCAACTTGATATTGGTTTAGGTGTAGTAGCAAAAAACATCAACTTATTGCTACAAAAAGTACAAACTGCAATGAGCGAGAATGACTCTGCACAAAAAGAGCTTTATAAATTACAAAATGGCCTAGAAGCCGAAGTGCAAAATCGTACCTTAGCGCTTGAGCAAGCCACATTAAAAGCAGAGCGAGCAAGCGAAACTAAAACAACATTCTTAGCAACGATGAGTCACGAAATAAGAACACCGATGAATGGTGTTATAGGTACTATTGATTTACTGCGCCAGACCGAACTTGATGGCGCTCAGCATCGTTTAAGTACGATTATTCGTGAATCAGCATTTTCGTTATTGAGCATTTTGGATGATATTTTAGATTTTTCTAAAATTGAGGCTGGAAAGCTAAATATTGACCCGATCCCATTTTCGGTAACCGATACTATTGAAGAAGTTGCTCGTGTGCTCTCATCAGTTGCTAAAAAACGTGAGCTTGATTTAGAGCTAGCAATAGCACCAGATATTCCTATAAATCTTACCGGTGATAGCGTACGTGTACGTCAGGTTCTTTATAACCTATGTAGCAACGCAATTAAATTTACGAGCACTGATGAAAAAACCCAAGGGCATGTAAAAATATCAGTAGAGGTGGTACATAATACGACTGATCACTTTACCTTACGCTTTTGCGTAACTGATAACGGTAAAGGCATGTCGCAGGCACAACTACGCGAAATATTTAATCCGTTTATTCAAGCCGAAAATTCGATTACCCGAGAATATGGAGGGACAGGTTTAGGTCTTTCTATTTGTAAAAGCTTAACTGAGCTTATGCTAGGGACTATTCATGTAACTAGCCATACAGGAATTGGTAGTGAGTTTACTGTTGAACTGCCGTTTAGCACATCGGGTAGAATTAAGTACGCACACAAAGGTGCATTAAATGGTAAGCAAATTGTTGTAGTTAGTAATCACCTAGAACGTGAAAAAACAATGTACCGTTATTTATCGTTTATGGGCGCTAAAATAGTTTATGCACACACAGAAGAAGAAATTGAAGAGCATCAACATTCGCAAGATATTATTTGGGTGGCTGATGGCATAGACAATATGGATAAAACAAACGCGCTGCTAAGACGCTTATTTTATTCATTAGAGGATTATAACCAACAAGTTGTTGTACTAAGTAAGCTTGATGAAGCGGCTATAAATCATAATAATATTTTTTATATTAATGCCTCTCCTTTATGTAAGTCTAACTTTATGCTGTCTATTTTAGTCGCTGCAGGTTTGCATACACCTAAACAAATTAAAAAAACCAAAACACTTAATAACTATTTAAATGTTGAGCAAGCTCGTAAATCAAACAAATTGGTTTTACTTGTTGAAGATAACCTTCTAAACCAACAAGTGCTGACCGATCAATTACACATACTAGGTTTTGGCGTTGAGATAGCAAACAACGGTGAAGAAGGTTTAGATATGTGGAGAAAAGGTGATTACTCACTTATTTTAACCGACTTACACATGCCTAAAATGTCGGGTTACGATATGGTCGAAAAAATCCGTAACGAAGCAGAGCTATTAGAATCAATTGATGCACAGCCTTACATTATTGCTGTAACAGCAAACGCACTTAAAGGCGAAAAAGAGCGTTGCTTAGCCGTAGGTATAAACGACTTCATTACCAAACCTATAGAGCTAAACGCGTTAGAGGACACTTTAAAACGCTGGAGCGATAAGCAAAGCCAAAACCCAAATGTAGTTATCCATCAAACCATGGCGCTACCTATTGATATGGAAGCAGTTGCTAAATATGTAAATGGTGACGAAGCTAAACAGTTACGCTTTTTCAAAATGTATTTAGAACAAAGCCAAGGGCTAATTAAGGGGATTAATTCAGGCGTTATGGTTAACGATTTAGATGAGATTATTGAAGGGTGTCATCAATTAAAATCGATCTCTAAAACAATTGGTGCCCTAACGGTGGCTGAACTTTCAAGTGCATTTGAAGATAAATGTAAAAAAGGTGAACTCACTACCGATGAATTAATAGACTTAAGAGATAAGTTAGAAATTGAATACTCTAAGGCAGCTCAATTTTTAAAAGAACAAATTAAAATCTCTGAGCAAGAAGATGAGTTAAGTGATTAAATAATCGCACACAAAAAAAGGGCTATTTAGCCCTTTTTTTATGTTCAAAATATTATTTTTCAGGCGGTCGATAACCTTCAATTTCCACATCTTTGTTTTCAAACAAAAAGCCAACCATTTGCTCTTCTAAAAATGTGCGGTGCTCTGGGTCCATCATATTTAAATGCTTTTCGTTAATAAGCATTGTTTGCTTATGCTGCCACTGACCCCACGCTTCTTTAGAGATGTTATTAAAAATCTTTTCACCAACTTCACCAGGGTATAACTGAAAGCCAAGCCCTTCGGCTTCTTTTTGTAACTTTTGACAAAATACTGTACGTGCCATGATTGATTCTCTCTAACGCTAAATATGGGGCTATTCTATACTATTGCTGTAATTTGTTTAACCAACTTTTTAGTTGGCGCTGCTAGGCCAACCTCTATTGATTGATCAAGCGGATACCATACTAATTGTTTGTCATTTACTACATCAGGAATGTTCTTAACATTGAGCACATGCGGATTAATCTTCAGCTCAAAATGTGAAAACACATGAATAAACGCTTCAAGCTCTACTAAGTTGGCTTCTAATCCTTGCTGAGCTAAAAATATTTGAAGCTCCTCGTACTCATTAAATTCAAAAAAGCCAAATAGTCCTCCCCAAATACCGCTGTTAGGGCGTTTTTCCATAAGCACTTTATCGCCGCACTGAATAATTAACTGATGACAACTCTTCTTCGGCACTGCTTTTTTAGGTTTAGAATGTGGAAACTCTTTTACTTTACCTGCATTAAAAGCACCACAACCTGAATTTAATGGGCAAGCCTCACAATCAAAACGACTGCGTGAGCAAACACTCGCACCTAAATCCATCATAGCTTGATTAAATTCGGTGACATTATTTTTAGGTGTTAATTGCTCTGATAAATGCCAAAGCTGGTTTTCGACTTTTTTAACACCGTACCAACCTTCTATCATAAAGTAGCGCGCTAAGACTCGCTTAACATTCCCATCTAAAATTGGATGATGCTGCCCAAGCGACAATGATAAAACAGCCCCGGCAGTAGAGCGTCCTATTCCCGGTAAATCCATTACTTCATCAAGCGTTTGCGGAAATTCGCCTTGGTACTTGTCACGTACTATTTTAGCTGTTTTATGTAAGTTACGCGCACGAGCGTAATACCCTAAGCCGGTCCAGTGATGCAGTACTAAATCTTCATCAGCATCGGCTAAAGCAATAATATCTGGAAAGCTTTGCATAAATTTTTCAAAATATGGGATAACAGTAATAACTTGAGTTTGCTGCAGCATCACCTCAGACACCCATACTTTATAAGGTGTTTTACCCAACTGCCACGGGAGTGTTTTACGCCCATGAAGGTGATACCAATCAACGACTTGATTAGAAAACAAATTAGACTGTTCTTTATTTAAATCCAACATATTGTACTTTTACTGATGCTCAATGGCGGCTCAGTCTATTGTAGTTAATAAAAAGATCAAGCTATAGGGCGTGTAAAACCAGCTAATACTTGTGATTGCGGGCTCGGTCAGGGATAATATGCAACCATTTTTAAACACATTGTTTTTGTCAGGCCAATAATATGAGTGAATCAAGCAACACTAACCTTGAGCAAGCTAAGCAAGAAGGTAAATACATCCGCACCATTCGCAGTTTTGTAAAACGCGAAGGTCGATTAACCAAAGGCCAAGCCGCTGCAATCGAAAAATGCTGGCCAACAATGGGCCTAGAGCATAAAAACGGTATGCTTGATTTAAGCGAAGTTTTTGGCAACAACAACGATGTAGTAGTAGAAATTGGTTTTGGTATGGGTAAATCGCTTGTCGAAATGGCAACAAATGCCCCTCACCTAAACTTTATTGGTATTGAAGTACACCGCCCAGGCGTTGGTGCTTGTTTAATGGATGCCGATGAAGCAGGCATTACTAACTTACGTATTTTTGAACACGATGCAGTTGAAGTACTTGCAGACTGTATACCTAATGAAAGCTTAACAACACTACAGTTGTTTTTCCCTGATCCTTGGCATAAAAAGCGTCATCATAAACGCCGTATCGTACAAACTGAGTTTGTTGAAAAACTAAGAGCCCAACTGAAAATGGGTGGCGTTTTTCATATGGCAACAGATTGGGAAAACTATGCAGAGCATATGCTCGAAGTAATGAATGTAGCTCCTGGTTTTAAAAACCAATCAGAAACAAACGATTATGTTCCACGTCCAGATTTGCGCCCGCTTACTAAGTTTGAGCAGCGCGGACATCGCCTAGGTCATGGCGTGTGGGATTTAATGTTTGAACGTACTGAGTAATTTGTAACTTTAAGCACTCACTTTTATTTTTGATAAAACTAAACATACTGTAAGGCAAAGCCATTTATGAGCGTACTAACCAACCCAAGTTTACTGTTACTTCGTAATAGCGAGGCACTAACGGGCAAATCTATCTTGGTGGTCAACTTTGTTCAAGATGGCTTTTTAACAGAGCTTAAAAAACTTAACCCGCAAAGCAAGGTAACTGCATTTAGCTACAACCATGCTAACGGTGAGTTTGCTAAAAACACCAAAGACGTTGAGATTTGTGTAAATCACACAATACCTGGTAACGGCTACGATTTAGTTATTCTTTACTATCCTAAATCAAAACCTGAGTTATTAATGGCGCTTGATAATATTCGATCTGCTATTACTGACGATGCCGAACTATTGGTGGTAGGTGAAAACAAAAGTGGTGTTAAATCAATTGAAAAGCAATTAGCTGGTAAAGCTGAGTTTAGTAACAAAATTGATTCAGCTAAGCACTGCGTTCTTTACTCATTTGCTGAGATTACCCAGCATCCTGACTTTGATATTACGACCTACCATAAAAAGTTTATTGTTAATGTTGCCGACACCGAGTTTACAGCTATTAGTGTCCCAGGGGTGTTTAATCACGGCAGTTTAGATATGGGAACGAAAGTTCTACTCGAAAACGCACCGAAAATTAAGCAAGGTAGGGTTCTCGACTTTGGCTGTGGCGCAGGTTTAATAGCAACCTTTTTAGGGCTGCATAATCCAGCACTTGAGTTTGTGTGTAGTGATGTAAGTGCACTGGCAACTTACGCAACACAGCAAACTCTAAAGCTTAACAGCATCAAAGGCGAAGCGATATTAAGTGACGGCCTTAAAAGCATTACCGGTAAGTTTGATTTAATTATTAGCAATCCACCTTTTCATACAGGTATTGCAACCGACTACACAGTAGCAGAAACATTTTTAGCAAATGCAAAACAGCATTTAACTAAAGTAGGAAAGCTGAATATTGTTGCTAACAGCTTTTTAAAATACCCGCCTATTTTAGAAACGCAATTTGAAAGCTACCAAACGGTATTTAAAAATAACAAGTTTGCCGTATATAGCAGCTAGTATTATTTTTAAAAATGCTTGAGTGCAAACGCGCTCAAGCTAACCTTCGCATAAATATAAGAATTAATTTAGCTTTTTTCCTTCATTTTCTCCCGTCTTTGCTAAACTAAAACTCTAAATAATCAAAATTAATTCAGGCGATAACGAAATAATGCCTAAAAAAGTTCATCAAAGTAGCATTCGCAAAGCACTCATAAATTTAATTATGCTTATTACAGCTATTTGCTTGTCGCTATCTATTTCGATATCTACTTATTTAAGCGTAAAAGAGCAAAAGCAATTAATCATTAATAAACTCGTCATACTTTCTGAAATTGTAGCTTTTGATGCTGGTAAATCAGTAGTTGAAGATGATAGAAAAACAGAAGAAAAACGCCTCAAGTCATTTGAAAATATCCCCCTTGTAAAAAACATACATATTTATTCAATAGAAAAAGCATCTCAAAAACCTGTTTTTTTTATTAGCTTTAATGCAAAAAAAACACCTCCAGTACCACTAAGAATAGACAGTGTTGATGAGCTAAAAACGCCACGAATTACGAGCGATCATATTGAACTAACCCGCCCTATTTACGATAACGAAAAGTTGGTCGGTTATGTATACATGCGAGGGAGCCTCGAAAGTTTAGAGACTTATATTGAGAGAAAAATATTAATAGACGTGCTATTAACTCTATTAATTTTAATCGTTGTTTACTTTATTGCAATAAAAGTTCAACGACGTATAGCCAAGCCAATAGAGCAGTTAAGCATGCTATTGCAGGATGTATCTAAAAATCATAACTATGATGCACGCGCGCCAATAACCGATGTAAAAGAAATAACCGCTCTTTCAAATAGTTTAAATATCATGCTTACACGCACCAAAAAGCAACTTGAGCGCCACGAAAAAGATAAACAAGAAATAAAACAACTAAACCAGAGCCTTGAAGAAAAAGTAAACCAGCGAACAATCGCTCTCAGAGAAGCAAATCAAGAGCTTTTATCAACCCTTGAGCGAATGCATCAGTACCAAACGCAAATTGTTGAAAACGAAAAAATGGCATCGCTTGGGCAAATGGTTGCTGGGGTTGCCCATGAAGTGAATACACCAATAGGGCTAGGTATTACAGGCTCTACATTACTTCGAGATAAACTGGCAGATATACAGCAAAGCTTTGACGATAAAAAACTTACCTCAAGCCATCTAAAACGCTTTATAGATGAAGGTATTGAAAACTTAGACTTAATTTATCGTAATCTAAATCGTGCCGCAGACCTGATATCTAACTTTAAAAAAGTGGCCGTTATTCAAGACGACGGTGTTAATACCTATATTAATGTACATAAATTAATAAGTGATGTTTTAACATCGATTCAATCTGAACTACTGCCTAAAAAGCCTGTCGTTATTATTAACTGTCCGACCGACTTGGCTATTCATAGTAAGTCTGAACCTCTGCAACAAGTGTTTCAGCAGTTGCTTATGAACTCTGTGATTCATGGATTTATAGGTAAAGAAAATAATGAAATTCGCTTTGACGTAGAACTAGTAGGGAAAAAATTAACAATAGTTTATTCTGACAACGGTCAAGGCGTTGATAAAAACATTAAAAATAGAATTTTTGACCCGTTTGTAACTTCAAAGCGCGGACAAGGCGCAAGCGGCTTAGGCATGCACTTGGTCTACAACCTAGTAACACAAGCACTTGGCGGAAGAGTTATGTTTGATCTTGAAGAAAAACACGGTGCTCGCTTTATAATTACTATTCCTTAAATAAAGATCACTAAAAAGTGCATATATTTAAAATTTATCCTTGAATTAGCATTTAATGACCTCATTAATGAGGCATGTGATAAGCGCGTAACATTATTTAATTGCATTAAATAAATATTACCAAGCGATTTATGAACTTTTTTATCTTTGCTGTATCACATACATTGATGAAAGGTTAGAAAGTGATATAGTTTTGCTTTGAATTAGTCTGATTATTTTAAGTACCTTGTTTGATTGAATGATGTATCAATTATTAAAGGAAAATGGCTTCGACTTTATGATTCAAATAGCTACATCCACGTATATATCAATTAAACAGTAGTTTTTGCACTGCCCTTTTTAGTAGACTTTGGACACCCTACTGTTTTATTTTTATCCAATTTGTTTTTTCCTTGTTAACAAATGGGTATAATCCTATAATCTCTAGTAATCGGTTATAAATTCGTCACCGGTTTTTTTATAAATAAAATATTCCAAAAGGTTAATTAATAATGCAAACGCCAGTCATTCTAATCGTAGAAGATGAAGACGTAACTCGACTGAACCTAGTTAGTTTATTTGAAGCTGAAGGGTACAAAGTTATTGAAGCCATTGATGGCGATGATATGCATGACAAGCTTACAAATAACGATGACGTTAATCTTGTAGTTATGGATATCAACCTTCCTGGTAAAAACGGTCTTATTTTAGCCCGTGAATTACGCCAAAAGCGTAAAGTAGGTCTTATATTCCTAACGGGTCGTGACAACGATGTTGACCGTATTTTAGGTCTTGAAATTGGCGCAGATGACTACGTTACTAAGCCATTCAACCCGCGTGAATTAACTATTAGAGCTCGCAACCTTATTACTCGTACTGCTTTAGGCGGTGAAGAGTCAGCACTAGAAACAAATGGTGTTATTACGTTTAACGGTTGGGAACTTGATGAAAATAGCCGCTGTCTTACTTCTCCAAATGGCGACGCTAAACGTTTACCAAAAGGTGAGTACAGAGCACTTCGTTTAATGCTTGATTCTCCAGGTCGTATTTTTAGTCGTGAGCAATTAATCAAGCACATGACAGGCCGTGAGCTTCGCGCAAATGACCGTACTGTTGATGTTACTATTCGTCGCATTCGTAAGCATTTTGAAAGTGATAACTCAACGTCAGAGTTAATCAGCACCATCCATGGTGAAGGTTACCGTTTCATTGGTAAAATTGACGCTTAATTAGAGCTAATTAGTTTTACTCTAATTGCTGTAAAAATAAATGAAGGGCTTTTTGTCCTTCATTTATTTTATCTGCTAAAACATCTAACCACTGCTTTAACACTTCATCAGATTCATCAATCGCACCATGCTCCATTATTTTGGCATGAAGCTGCACATCATTTAAACCTACCGAGCCAGCCGCACCTTTAAGTTTATGCGCTACTGATTCATACTCTTCTCTATCACCGGTATTTAATGAGGTAAGTAATTCTTGCTGATATTGTGGACTTAGCTTTTCAAATAACTGACTACTGCGTCTAAATACAACTAAGCCCATCGAATTTACAAAGTCTTCTATTGTTTCAATATCTAATAAGTGTGCATCAATGCCCTCTAGCGCTTCTTCACTTACTTTTAGCTGTGGCTCTGTGCATTCACTTTGCTTAATGCCAAATAAGTCAGCCAGCATTTTATCAAGCTTAACTGTGTTAATTGGTTTAGCCAACGCACCTTGTATTGATATACCTTCAAGCTCTTTTTCAGCACTGCGTACATTGGCAGTTAAAGCAACAATGGGTAATTTATCAAAGTGGCTATCTGAGCGTATTTGCTTAGCAACCACGTCACCGTTTATATCTGGCAATTGCATATCAAGTAGTACTAAATCTAAGTCATCTTCGGTTTCGACAAACGAGAGTGCATCTTCACCGGTTTCAGCCCATAACACTTCATGGCCGCGTTGCTCTAATAGATTTGTAGCAATTTCGGCATTAAGAGGCACATCTTCTACTAGTAGAATATACAAACCACGGCCAACATAACTTTGCTCTGTTGGTGCAACACATAAACTAAGCGGTATTTGCACTGTAAAACAACTTCCTTCGCCTTCAGTACTATTTACCGTAATTATCCCTTTCATTGCACTTACAAGTGCCTTGGTTACAGCTAAACCAATACCTGAACCTATTGCGTTAGTGCCTTTTAAATCCGGCGCTTTGTAATACATATCAAATATATGGGCAAGCTGCTCTGGTGGAATACCTTGACCGGTATCTAGTACCTTAATAACTAACCATGGGCCTTCTACGCGATTTTCTCTGCTGCATTCGAGTGTTACTTTGCCTTGCTGAGTAAACTTAACGGCGTTGTTAATTAAGTTCCAAACAACTTGGCGTAATCGAGTCGGATCGAGCTGCGCGTAAACATCAAGTATGCCATTGCGCTTAATATCAAACTCAAGCTCTTTTTGCTCTGCTATTAAGCCTGCAAAATTAACTACATCGTTTATAAAGTCTGACACATTAATAGAATTGGTTGCTATATCGAGCTGATCTCTATCTATTTTATCTAAATCTATAATATCGTTAAAAATATTACCGAGTGTTTCAGCACTCGAAAAGATAGTATTGCCCCAACTACGCTGCTGCTTATTAAGCTCTGTGTCTAATAACATACGCGTTAAACCAACAATGCCATTTAAAGGAGTACGTAATTCATGGCTCAGCGTAGCAATAAATTTACCTTTGTCTTTATAGGCAGTTTCGAGTGCCTGTGCTGCTTCTTTACGGCTAGTGATATCACGACCAAAGCCCAGTAAACCAATGTAGTCACCGTCATCATTTATAAAAGGTAATTTACGCAGCTCAAACCAACGTGTTTCACCATTTACTTCATAGCCTACATCTATAGTTAGTGCTTTATGGCTTTGCTCTACTTCTTTATCGGTTGCCAAAACTTCAGCTAAAAAATGACTCGGGAATATCTGCTCAACCGTTTTTCCTATTAACTCACTACTTGATTTTCCCATTACCTCTTCAAACATTTTATTACAGCCGGCAAATACACCGTTGTTATCGCGGTAATAAAATAGATCGGGAGATGAATCAACGATTGAGCGTTGCAACATACTTTGTTGGGCAAGTTCTTGTTGTGTTTTTTTACGCTCAGCAATTTCTCGGCGCAGCTCTTCAATAGCGCGATGCTTGGCATGAAATGCCATTTTACGCTCATCAATTTCAATATTTAAACGACTAATGTTGTCTTTTAAGGTTTGGTTTAAGAGTTTTTCCTGTTTGGTTGCGCTATCTAAATAAGCATACGAGGCATCTAATTGACGAATTGAATTAAGTAATACACTTATAATTAAAGGAGAAACTACAGCCGTAAAAAATACCACAGCCAAAATATCAACAAGGTGTAATTCGCCTATCGCAACATAATAAAACATGCTCGATAAAATAAGAGATACAGTTAAAAATAAAGTGTAACAAATAGCTGCGGTTTTAAATTCACCAAATCGCGTTATTGAGCTGGAAAGTACCCGAGCCCAAGGGCTCAAAGAATAATCGGTCATACGTAATTTTATCTCTTAGCTGTGTGCTTAAATATAAAGAAGGCAATGCGCATGTATAAACATACCATTTTCCCAGATTTTAGCATTTTTCTCCTACCACTACCCATGTTGTGCGATAAAAACAGAATTTTTCATGTTTGATTTTGCTCATCTCTTAAACTCATCATTTCAGCAATAAATTATTTAGTGTAAAATGCCCCGCTTTATTATCTCCAAAATACGAGTAGCGCACATGCAAACCAATATGCCAGATATAGCAGACACTGCACCCGCCTTACAAACAGGTAAATTAGACTGGGTTGGCATGGGCGAAATCGAACTGCCATTTATTTTTGAGTCACGAGACTTATCTCCAGTTACAGTAAATGCCAAAGCTCGTGCATTTGTAAATTTGCATAAAGAAGATGCCAAAGGCATTCATATGTCACGTCTATTTTTAGCACTTGACCTGCTTTCAACTGAGCAGCAAGTCAATCCGCAAACAATAGCGCAAGCACTCGATACTTTTATAACTAGCCACGAAGGGCTGAGCGATAAAGCACAAATTGAATTTAAATTTGAATTACCGCTACGCCGTAAATCACTATTAAGTGGTAAAGCGGGCTGGAAAAGCTACCCAGTTGTACTTACCAGTACAATTGAAAATAACATTATTAGCTACGAGCTAACTGTAGATGTTACCTATTCTTCAACGTGCCCTTGCTCTGCAGCACTTGCGCGCCAGCTTATACAAAACGCGTTTAACGAAAAGTTTAACCAAGAAATCTTAAGCCAAAAAGATGTGCACGAATGGCTAGGCACTACACAAGGCATAGTCGCTACACCTCACTCGCAGCGCTCTATTGCCAACGTAAAAGTAAAGCTTGATAGCAATATTCAAGAATTTGACGTAGTGACTCTAATAAACACCCTCGAAGCTGAACTTAAAACGCCTGTACAAGCGGCAGTAAAACGCGAAGACGAGCAAGAATTTGCCCGTTTAAATGGTCAAAATCTTATGTTTTGTGAAGATGCAGCGCGTAAAATTAAAGCGTTGTTGGAAACAGATAATTACAGCGATTACTGGCTGCAAATAAATCATTATGAATCACTCCATGCACACGATGCTGTAGCTATTGCGGTTAAAGGTATTGAAGGTGGATACAAAGCTTAATAGCTACATCGTTTTAGCTTTTATAAACAGTTGGTAATTATTTTATAACTCATACTTTTTAGGCACGTAAATTGCTTTATTTGAGCAGTGTCAATTTGTTGTTATGGAGTTACCGTATGGAATTCGCTTTATTATTAATTCTAGTATTAGTTGTCGGGGCTTCTGTTGTTGCGTCAAAATTTAATGACGATGGCGGAAACCCGTATCCTTTTACCCGCAAGCAAACTGTTTTTACGCAGGTTGAAGGCGCTTTTCTAAATCTTCTCGAGCGTGCTGTAGGCGATCAATATAAAATTGTTAGTCGCGTTAAGCTAATTGACGTTATTGACTGTAAGCAAGGTCTTTCTATTAAATCTAAACGTGCTGCTTTAGCTAAAGCTAAAAATAAGCAACTCGACTTTGTATTAATCGATAAAGAAAAACTAACTATTGTTGCGGCCGTTGACCTAGTTAACAATGCCAATAAAGATGGCCACAAAGCTCAACGCGACTGGTTTGTAAACGGTGCACTAGAGTCTGCGGGCATTCCACATATTCGTATGAAAGTTAAATCGGGCTACCGTCCTTCTGAAGTACGCGATGCAATTATGTTTAAACTTGGTAAGCCTGCAGCAACACAAACGCAGCGCCCTGTTCGTAATCGCTCACATAAGCCAGCAGTACTTTCACCTTCTCAAGCCAAAGCACAAACAACTGCTTTAGCTGAAATTTAAAAACCAAATTAAATACTCTCCTAAAAAGTATTTAAAGCGAGCTCATAAACAAGCTCGCTTTTTTGTTTTTTATTGCTAACTTCACGTATAATCAAGTGATTCAAACTCAGGAATTAAACATTATGAATGTTGGTATTATTGGCGCAATGGAGCCAGAAGTTAAAATTTTACGTGAAGCGATGCAAAACCCACATATTTTAACTAAAGCAGGTTTCACTTTTTATACTGGTGAATTGGCTGGTAACACAGTAACACTTGTTCAATCTGGTATTGGTAAAGTAGCATCAACAATTGCAACTACCTTACTGATTGATAACTTCAAACCTGATTGCGTAATTAACACAGGCTCTGCCGGTGGATTCGATCCTTCTCTAAGTGTTGGCGACGTAGTAATTTCGTCAGAAGTACGTCATCACGATGTAGATGTTACTGCTTTTGGCTACGAAATTGGCCAAGTACCACAAATGCCAGCAGGCTTTGCAGCTCACCCTAAATTAGTTGAAGCAGCACAACAAACAATCGAACAAATCAGTGATGTTAAAACACTTGTTGGCTTAATTTGTACTGGTGACACATTTATGTGTGACCCTGTGCGTATCGATAAAGCACGCAGTGATTTTCCTACAATGCTTGCCGTTGAAATGGAAGGCGCTTCAATTGCACAAACGTGTTTTACGCTTAACACACCATTTGTTGTAATTCGCTCAATGTCTGATATAGCAGGTAAAGAGTCACCACAATCATTTGAAGAATACCTAGAAA